>NZ_JABAIW010000002.1:0-164220 GCF_014231265.1 Clostridium sp. DJ247
GCTACGTCCCTGGATTCGTTCAACTAAGAATCAGGTGGGGGTTAAATGCCTAAATGGCATTTAACGGGCAGTTTGCTCATGGTAATCAGCTATAAGAAACTGCCCCGGAGTCGTAAGACAAACCCCATCTGATTCAAGTTTCACTTTATTTTTCATCTCTTAAAATGAAGTTTTTACTAGATATTTTATATGTAAAACTCTATATAAAATATTATATTATAAATTAAATCTTTGCAAATTTATTAATAATTTTTTATTCATTATGTATATGTTATCACTTTAGTTAACTTCTAGCTACTAAAATTACACCAATTATTATAAATCCAACCCCTGTAATTCTTATGAGAGAAATATTTTCTTTGAATAAAAAATAAGAAAAAAACATGGTAAGCACATAACCTATACTAACCATAGGATATGCATAGCTTAACTCTACTTTACTTAAAACCTTTATCCATATAAGAAAACTTAGTCCATAAGATATAGTTCCACACATTACTGGACCATTCTTCAAAATACTCAATATACTTGGTATTAAGTACTCAACCGCAAAATTCAATTGAAGGTTTACTGCCCCATATTTAACTAAAACTTGTCCAATAGCCCCCAAAAACACTGAAACTAAAATCAAATATATCATAATTTTAACTCCTTATATATGTATACCATAAGTTTTATAAAACAAATAAAGAAATATGTAATTATAAATATTTCAGGAAAAGCATATCTACCTTGACCTTCTGTTATAAAATATACAGATGTAAACATAAAAAATAGTATCACTGAATACAGAGAAAATTTATCCAACCTATCTGTACTTCTTTTAAAAATTCTTATTAAAATTAGAATACTGTAAAAAAGTATATATATAATTGCAGGTACAAATATTATATTCCTTATACTACTTGTAATATATAAAATCAATGCCTTTGTACTTTCATCTAAACTTGAGCCCTGGGTACTATAAAGTACATCATCACCAACAAAATATGTATTAAATAATCGCTTACCTCCTAGAGCAAAAAATTCTCTAGGGTGTTTTTTAATCCACTCTTTAGCAGCTTTACTAAGCATCTTGTTTTTTTCTGTCATATTAGCCTGTTTATATTCTTCAGTTTTTACCAAAGAATTTTCTACATCCTCTGCTGCCATCCATCTTCCCTTATGATTTTGCGAATTATTATTTATGTATAGAACTATTCCTCCGTTATTTGACACATATGTAATTTGTCCCATTAGCTTTGAGTTTCTATAAATCCATGGTGAAATGACAATTATACACATAAATAAAATAATAAGCGCATTCTTAAGTGGTATTATTAATTGTTTTTCTTTAATTAATTCTAGTAAGAATATTGCAAAAGAAAATACAATAAAAAAAGGTTTTATCATTGTATTTAACCCTACTAAAAATCCAATAATTACATACTTATATTTTACTTCTCCAAAATAAATTGCAGTTATAAAGAGCATTATTGTTGTAAATAAAATTTCTGTTCCTACAATACTATTATAAAATATATTATTAGGCATGAACACAAATAGAGTAAAAATAATCTTTTTTTCTTTATCTTTAATGTTTAAATTATTAAGCACAGATAAAAAACATATATTCGCTACAAATATAAGTATAACATTGAATGCCTTAGCTTTTAAAAGACTAGCTCCAAAGACCTTAAAAATACCACCTAGTACTATAGAATACCCAACAGAGGTATATGTGTCTCCCCAAGGTAATCCATTAGCAATATCTACAGCTAGATCATAATAATATTTAAAATCCGAAAAGGGTTGTGTATTTACAAGTAGTATCCAGAGTATAGATACAATCATACCTAAGGTTATGACGACTTTATAATACTTATCTATGTTGAAAATTCTGTTTTTCATATAATTTTTATCCTTTCTATAATTTTAGATATATTATTACTAAAACTGATAACACCCACAGCATTATATTTATTAAAAAAGGTACATCTTTACTAAAAACATCTTCTGGTTTCCCTCCCACATTTTTCTTATCCACTAGATATTCATATCTAAAGATTCCATACAATACAAAGGGTATAGTAAAGATCATGGTCTTGCTTTGTACTGAGCTAAAAGTATAAAGGCAGTATGCCATGAGTATAGATGGCGTTACTATAGTAAGCATCTTATCTAACATATGTACTGAATATTCTTCTAATATCTTTCTGTGAGATCCACTGCTATCTTCTAAAGTTATTATTTCACTTTTCCTTTTATTAAGCGCTAAAAACAACGAAAGAAGTATGGTACACAAAAACAACCAAGGAGAAACTTGAACACCTGTTGCAAGACTGCCACTTTCTACTCTTAATACAAATCCCAATGTAATTATCATTACATCAATTATAACTACATTCTTTAATTTAAAGGAGTAAAATATATTTATTATTACATATAATACAAATATATATAATATCTTCAAATCTAGAATAGCGTATGAGAAATATAGTGCAAATAAAGACATGATAACACCAAGAACTATAGCTGTACCTTTTGACACACGTCCACTAGGTAACGGTCTTTTTTTCTTACTAGGATGACATTTATCTTTTTCTATATCCACTATATCATTTACTATATATACACATGATGATGTTATACAAAATAGAATGAAAGTAATAATGTTTAATTTAAAAATCTCTACGTTTAAAAAATTACCAGAAAAAATTATTGCTGCGAAAACAAAGAAATTTTTAATCCATTGTTTAGGCCTCATTAATTCAACTATTGCTCTTATGTCCATTGTTTATCTCCTTTATTTATAAAAAATATCACTTTAATATAGTTAACATCATCTAATTTATCATATTTCCAACATAAAAAAAAGGACTTGATTTAAATTCAGGCCCTTTTTTAAAAAAATTTACACCTTTATGTTATCTTGGCTGTACGATTAATTTAATTGCCGTTCTTTCTTCGCCATCTATTTCAATATCAGTAAATGCTGGAATACATATTAGGTCTATCCCGCTAGGTGCAACAAACCCTCTAGCTATCGCAACAGCTTTTATAGCTTGATTAAGTGCACCAGCACCTATAGCTTGTATTTCTGCTGCTCCTCTCTCTCTTAAAACTCCTGCTAATGCTCCTGCCACCGAATTTGGACTAGATTTTGCTGAAACTTTTAATACTTCCATAATAAACCTCCCATATATTATATTAACTCTGTTTGTTATTATTACTATAATATAGTATTCTACAAAAAATTAAAAATTCCTTTTAAATTCTGTAAAATATGAAACCTTTACAAAACTTAAAAGGAATATTTATTCTTTTATATGCAATTGATTATTTTGCATATTCAATTGCACGAGTTTCTCTAATGACATTTACTTTTATTTGACCCGGATACTCTAATTCACTCTCTATTCTTTTTGCAATATTTCTTGCCATTTCAACAGCACCGGCATCATCAAGTTCTTCTGGTTTAATCATAATTCTAAGTTCTCTTCCCGCTTGAATAGCATAAGACTTCTCTACACCTTCACATGTGTTTGCTATTTCTTCTAACTTTTCTAATCTTTTAATGTATGCCTCTAAGGTCTCTCTTCTTGCTCCTGGTCTTGCAGCAGAAATTGCATCTGCAGCCTGAACAAGTACGGCTTCTAAAGATTGAAATTCAACATCTCCATGATGAGCTCCTATTGCATTCACCACTATTGCAGATTCCCTATATTTTTTTGCAGCTTCTGCTCCTATTATTGCATGAGGACCTTCAACCTCATGATCAACTGCTTTGCCTATGTCATGAAGTAATCCAGCTCTAGTTGCTATGGTAGGATCCATCCCCAGTTCAGCAGCCATAAGACCAGCTAAATAAGCGACTTCAATAGAATGCTTAAGTACATTTTGACCATAACTAGTTCTATATCTTAGTCTACCAAGTAATTTGATTAACTCTGAATGTAGACCATGAACACCAGTTTCAAAAGTTGCTTGTTCTCCTTCTTCTTTTATATCATTTTCAACTTCTTTTTTAGCCTTTTCAACCATTTCTTCAATTCTTGCTGGATGAATTCTTCCATCAATGATCAGTTTTTCCAAAGCTATTCTTGCAACTTCTCTTCTTATTGGGTCAAACCCTGAAAGAATTACTGCTTCCGGTGTATCGTCTATGATTAAATCAACACCTGTCAATGTTTCTAGTGTTCTAATGTTTCTACCTTCTCTACCAATTATTCTACCTTTCATTTCATCGTTAGGAAGGGAAACAACATGAACTGTAGTCTCTGCTACATGATCTGCTGCACATCTTTGAATAGCACAAGTTATAATTTCACGTGCTCTCTTATCTGCTTCTTCTTTAGCCTTAGATTCTACTTCTTTAATCATGATTGCGGTTTCGTGTCTTATTTCTTTACTAGTTTCTTCCAATAAAATTTCCTTAGCTTCTTCAGATGTCAAACCTGATAATCTTTGAAGTTCTTCTCTTTGTTTTTCATATAATTCTTCTACACTTGCTTGCAATTGTTCGATTTCTTGCTGTCTTTTATTTAAATTTTCTTCTCTTTTTTCTAGTGCGTCATTTTTCTTGTCTAGCACTTCTTCTCTCTGAATCAATCTTCTTTCTAGTCTTTGAATTTCATTTCTTCTGTCTCTAGATTCTCTTTCAACATCACTTCTTAACCTATGGACTTCTTCTTTTGCCTCAAGTATAGCTTCTTTCTTCTTAGATTCGGCCTCTCTTTCAGCCTCCTCCTTCAATCTATGAGACTCTTCTAGAGCCTGCGATTTAATAGCATTTGATTTATTTCTTGTAATATAAAACTCAGCGAACAAACCAATTGCTATAACTATACCAATAATAATTTCAATTATGATAGTCACATGAGCACCTCCTTTGCTGTTATTATGCATCTATCATTGAATCAAATATGCAAGCATAGAAAAGGTGTCATACTTATTCAATTGGTAATTATTAAATAAATGATAAACCAGATTTTGTATTAATTTTATATTATATTTTAAGTATTGTCAAGTTTATATGAGTTCTATATATTTTTTATGACAATATAATATAAAATCGCAAGTTTTAAAAAACTTGCGATAAATCATACATCTAACTTTCTATGCTAGCTTCTTTTTTACCTTCAGAATCTTTATTATTTACAGCAGATTTTACTAATGGAAGTTGATGTTTTTCTCTAATTTTACTCTCTATTTCATATAAAACTTCTAAATTTTCTTTTAAGAACTGTTTAGCATTTTCTCTTCCTTGTCCAAGTCTAGTATCGTTATACGAAAACCATGCACCACTTTTCTGTACTAACTCTTCTCTTACCCCTACATCAAGAACATTTCCTTCTCTTGATATTCCTTGGTTATACATTATATCGAATTCTGCTTGTTTAAAAGGTGGTGCCACTTTATTCTTAGTAACTTTAACTTTGGTTCTATTACCAACAACCTCGTCACCTTGTTTTATAGAATCAATTCTTCTTACATCCATTCTTACAGATGCATAGAATTTAAGTGCCCTTCCTCCAGGAGTAGTTTCTGGATTTCCAAACATAATTCCAACTTTTTCTCTTAACTGATTTATAAATATAGCTACACATTTTGATTTATTAATGGAACCAGTTAACTTTCTTAATGCCTGTGACATAAGTCTTGCTTGAAGCCCTACATGAGAATCGCCCATTTCGCCTTCAATTTCTGCCTTAGGAACCAATGCTGCAACTGAATCTACAACTATTGCATCTACAGCTCCTGATCTAACTAAGGCTTCAGCTATTTCTAACGCTTGTTCTCCTGTATCCGGTTGAGATACTATTAAATTTTCTATATCTACACCTAAAGCCTTTGCATACGCTGGATCCAACGCATGTTCTGCATCTATAAATGCTGCTGTTCCGCCTGCTTTTTGCGCTTCAGCAACAATATGTAGTGCAACAGTAGTTTTACCTGAAGATTCAGGACCAAATATTTCTATAACTCTTCCTCTTGGCACTCCACCTATACCTAATGCTATATCTAAATCAAGACATCCAGTTGATATTGCATCAACGTTTAGTATGCTGTCTTCTCCAAGTTTCATTATAGAACCTTTTCCAAATTGTTTTTCTATTTGTCCTAATGCCGCTTCTAAGGCCTTTAACTTTTCACTATTTATATTCCCCAAAGGGATCACTTCCTTTCTACTCGAACATTTGTTCTAATATAATTATATAACATATTGTCTTAACGGTCAACAGAATATAAAATAAAAGTTCCTGATACCAGGAACCTATTATTTAAATTATAGACAAGTTTAATTAATTTAATACCAATGTTATCTATATTTCTTACTTATCAGATCTCATAACTTCTTTATTTTTTATAAAATAATCTAAGCCTGAAATTATAGTAACAGCTATAGCAATAGCCATAGCTATCTCAGTAGCTATATTAAGATAGCTATGTGGATATGTAATACTTCTTCTCAAAGCACCTAATGATACACGGTTATAATTTAAGTTTATTAATGCTAATATAATTGCTACTATTTGCGTTATTGTTTTTGCCTTTCCCCAAGCGCTGGCGGCTATAACTATTCCTTCAGCAGCAGCTACAGCTCTGAGTCCAGTTACCGCGAATTCTCTTGCAATTATTATCATAGCTGCCCAAGTTGGGATAATATGAAACTCTACTAAAGATATTAAAGCAGCCGTAACTAACAATTTATCAGCAAGAGGATCCATAAATTTTCCGAATCTAGTAATTTGGTTTCTGCTTCTAGCTATATACCCATCTAATGTATCAGTAATAGATGCAATAATAAATATAACAATTGCTATAAGCTTGCCATAAGGGATATCCCTTATGGTTATAAAGAGTATAAAAAATGGAATTAATAAAATTCGTAGTATTGTAAGTTTATTGGCAAGGTTCATCACATACAACTCCTATTAAATCATATTCAGAGCTACTGGTTATTTTTACACATACCATAGTTCCAGTTTGTATATCTTTATTACATTTAAAATATATTAGACCATCTATATCAGGTGACATTTCATAGCTTCTTCCAAACCACCTATCTTCCTGTTTACCTTCTACAAGCACCTCATATACTCTACCTAATTTCCTAGAGTTAACTTGCTTAGATATATCTTGCTGAAGAAGCATCAATTCTTCTTCTCTTTTTTCTTTTGTTTCTTCATCTATCTGGTTTTCCATTTCAGCGGCAGGTGTACCTTCTTCCTGAGAATATTTAAATACACCTAGTTTATCAAACCTTACTTCTCTAATAAAGTCCTTTAACTCATTAAAATCTTCTTCACTTTCACCTGGGAATCCCACTATTATAGACGTTCTTATAGCTATATCTTTTACCCCGGATCTTAGTTTTTTTAAGTTTTCTATTATTTCTTCTTTTCGTCCTCTTCTTCCCATAAGCTTTAAAATATTATTACTTATATGTTGTATCGGTATATCTAGATAACTACATACTTTCTTATTGTTTGATATCTCTGCTATTAGTTCATCAGTAATTTCTTCAGGATAACAGTATAGTATTCTAATCCATTGAATTTCTTTAATCCCTGATATGTTTCTAATTAATTCAGGCAGCATTTTTTTACCGTATATATCAATTCCATATCTTGTGGTATCCTGTGCAACTAGTATAACTTCCTTTACACCTTGTTCTGCAAGACTTTTAGCTTCATCTAATATACTATCTAAATTTCTACTTCTATACTTTCCCCTTATCTTAGGGATTATGCAATATGTACAAAAGTTATCACAGCCTTCAGATATTCTTATATACGCTGTTGATGATTGTGTAGTTAGGATTCTTTTTCCTTCATTTATAACTGAGTCACTATAATTACAACTATAAAATTTATCCTCTTCATTACCAATACATTTTTCAATAGCTTCGTTAAGCTTACCGTAATCATTAACTCCAAGCATTATGTCTATCTCTGGCATTAGTTCCATAAGTTCTTTTCCATATCTCTGCGTTAAGCAACCCGTTACTGCTAAGACCTTACAGTTATATTTGTTTTTAAATTTTGCCATTTCTAATATAGTATCTATAGACTCCTGTTTGGAAGATTCAATAAATCCACAGGTGTTAACAATTATTACATCTGCTTCCTTAGGATCATTTACTATAGAATTTTTAACGTTTATATTACTAAGAATGATTTCAGAATCTATTCTATTTTTGTCACAGCCTAAGCTTATTAGTCCAACTTTTAATTTATTCACTACTGTTCCTCCTGAATGTATATTGTTATAATAAAAACTCATACATTATTTTAAATCTACTTTTGGTATTTTACAAGATAAATTTATATACATTTTTTTATAACCTTAATTTTTAGTGTAAGAATCTCTATTTATAAGTACTTGTCTAGGCTTACTTCCATCTCTAGCTGATATTATTCCTCTCTCTTCCATTTGATCAATTATTCTAGCTGCTCTATTATATCCAATTCGAAGTCTTCTCTGCAGCAGCGACGTAGATGCCTGTCCTGTTTCAATTGCTATTCTAACCGCTTCTTCTAGTAACTCATCACTTTCAGTATTTTCAACATTACTACTAGTATCAATATGATCTATAATATCATTTTCATATGTTGCTTCACCTTCACCTTGTTTAATAAAGTTAACCACATTTTCAACTTCGCTTTCAGATATAAAAGCTCCTTGAATTCTTATAGGCTTTGCTTCTCCTACAGGATAAAACAACATATCACCTTTTCCAAGAAGTTTTTCTGCTCCTGTACTGTCAAGTATAGTTCTAGAATCAATTTGGCTTGATACTGCAAAAGATATTCTCGAAGGAATATTGGCCTTAATTACTCCTGTAATAACATCCACAGAAGGTCTTTGCGTTGCAATAACTAAGTGCATACCAGCAGCTCTAGCCATTTGAGCTAAACGCCCTATATAATCCTCTATATCATTAGGACAAACCATCATTAAATCTGCTAACTCATCAATAATTATAACCACAAAAGGAAGCTTGCTTTCTGTCTTACCTTTTTCCAATAGTTCATTATATCCTTCTATGTTCCTTGCTCCGTTATCTGCAAAAAGCTTATATCTTCTTGTCATCTCCTGTACTGCCCAATTTAAAGCTCCTGCAGCTTTCTTAGGATCTGTAACTACCGGAATTAACAAATGTGGTATACCGTTATATACACTCAATTCTACAACTTTAGGGTCAATCATTAGCAGCTTTACGTTTTCTGGAGAATACTTATAGAGCAAGCTTATTATAAGAGTATTTATGCATACACTTTTTCCTGAACCCGTAGCTCCCGCTATAAGCACATGAGGCATCTTTGTAAGATCTGAAACAACACAGTTACCACCTATATCTTTTCCCAGGCAATAAGCCAAATTCTTGTTTGATGCCGTGAATTCAGGAGACTCTATAACTTCTCTTAAATATACTGCAGTTAGCTCCCTATTAGGAACTTCTATCCCAACTGCTGCTTTACCTGGTATAGGAGCTTCTATTCTCACCCCAGAGGCAGCTAGACCTAGCGCTATATCATCTGATAAATTTACAATTTTACTTACTTTAACACCAGGGCTTGGCTGTAGTTCAAACCTGGTAACAGAAGGTCCTTTGCTAACTTGAATAACCTTTGCTTCAACTCCGAAACTACTTAAAGTATCTTCTAATTTATTAGCATTATTTATTAATTCTTTTTTATCTTCTCTATTTAGCTTAGATTGAACATTAGCTTTTAATAAGTCTGATGCTGGAAAGCTATATTGTATACTAGTATTAATATTACTTGAATTCATCTGTTTTTCTAACTCTTCATTTATAGTTTCATCTTCTACCTTATCAGAAGCACACTCAATTTCTATATCACGTTTAATACTTTTATTTTCTTTAGCTTCCTTAATTTCTATTAATTTATTATCTTCCTTAGATACTTCTTCCTTATTCTCCTTGTCTGAAGATTTCATAAAATCTAAGATTTTTATCCTATTGTTAATATTTTTTATGAAGCTTTCCTTTTCACTCTTATCTGCAGGCATATGTTGTATATTCTTAGCTCCTTCATCAATAATATCTTCTTCTTCAGCACCTGTATCTTCTAGTATATATTTAAATTTGCTTATTACATCGTATAAAGTTATTCTGCTCATTAGTATAAAAGCTATTATGTATACTGACATAAAAATGACATAACATCCTGCTGTACCAAATAATTTATATAGGGGTAAATCAATTAAAAAACTTATTATCCCTCCATGTAGAACTTTATTTGATTCATATATAGCTGCAACACCATCGCTTACACTTTCTCGTATTAGATATTGTGGCATTATTACCATTTGCATTGTTAAAAGTGTATTTATAATAATAATAAGAATTCCGTAAAATTTTTTACTAAAGCTTATTTTATTTCTCTTAGCTATAAAACAAAAACCTGTAAAAATTATTAATGCGGGAAATATATATGCTCCTATACCCATGACAGCTATTAATATTTTTCTAATAAATCTACCAATAATACCAGAAGATGAGGTTGAAAAAACACTAATAATCATTAATATTCCTAATGTAACTAATAGGATTCCTTTTATGTCTCTGTTAAACTCGTCCTTTTTAACTTTTCTACCCATGCCTACATCACCTCCATTTTACTATAATAACATTATCTTGTTTTACATAGTTATTAAATATATACCTATAAGTTATTCTACAAACTAAATATATTTCCTCCTAAATATATTTCCTCTTAATAGTTAATAAATATAAATTACCATAGGAAACTTCCTATGGCTGTTTTTGCTTTGCTTTATTCTTTTCCCCTATAAGCTCCTCTAACTTTGCTAAGGCTTGACTTATGCCACCAACTTCATCGATTAGCCCAGCATCTACTGCCTGCTTCCCGATTAAAATTGTTCCCATATCATTTAGGAGCTCATTAGTTTGAGCCATCATTTCCCTTAAGCTATCTCTATGGGTTTTTGAAGTTCTAACTATAAATTCAATTATTCTTTCTTGCATTTTATTAAAATATTCAAAGGTTTGAGGAACTCCAATTACAAGTCCATTCATCCTTATAGGGTGAACAATCATAGTAGCAGAAGGTGATATAAAAGAATAATCTGCAGATGTGGCAAGTGGTACTCCAATGGAATGACCTCCCCCAATTACTAATGAAACTGTAGGTTTGCTTAAACTATTTATCATTTCCGATATAGCAAGACCTGCCTCTACGTCACCTCCAACGGTATTCAGTATAGCCAATACACCTTCAACATTAGAATCATTTTCAATGGATACTAATAAAGGTATAACATGTTCATATCTAGTTGTTTTAGTTTGGGGTGGTGCAACCACATGACCTTCTACCTGACCAATTATAGGAAGTATTTGAATTCTATCTTTGCCTTTAGGAATATTTTGAGTTCCCAACTCTTTTATATTTTCCAACTCTTTGTTATCTTTATTTTCTGCATTGTCTTTATCTTCTAGCATAGTAATCCCTCCTTGCATAGGGTTATTCTATGCATTAAAGAGGCTGCGTATACATTTAATTACTTTTAATTACTTTCCCCACCTAATTTAAACTCTTCATGCAGGGCATTGATAGCTGCTTCTTGATTTTTACTCTCTACAAGACACCAAATTGTAGTATGAGAATCTGCAGTTTGTAGTATTTGAATATTTTCTTTTGCTAAAGCATTTAGTATTCTAGCCATTACTCCTGGTATTCCTCTCATACGATTTCCTATGATAGAAATCTTTGTACAATTCTCTATACTTGAATAAACTAAATTTAGATTTTCCATCACTACATTAAGCTTTTTTATATCATTTATTCCTATAGTAAATATTTTTTGGTTAGGAAATACATTTATTAAATCAATGCTTATGAAGTTATCAGCTAATTTATTTAATAATACTTTATAATTCTCGTTATCCTTATTATTTTTTAGTTCAACTGTAATTTGTATTCTTTCATCCATGAAAGTTATTCCTGTGACAATGTTGTCAGAAGAATGTATACTATTGCTTACTATAGTTCCTTTACAATTATTAAATGTGTTTTTAATTGCAAGAGGAACATTTGCTTTCATTGCTATTTCTACTGCTCGTGGATGTATTACTTTAGCCCCTTGATCTGCCAGTTGGAAAACCTCATTGTAACTTATTTCTTCTATTAGAGAGGCATCCGATACTATTCTTGGGTCAGCAGTCATAATTCCATCTACATCTGTGTAAATTTCAACCTCATCAGCATTTAAAGCAGCTCCTAAAAGAGATGCTGTTACATCACTTCCACCTCTTCCTAGAGTAGTTATAAACCCCTTTTCACTTATTCCTTGAAAACCTGCAACAACAGGAATTTTTCCTTCTTTTATTATGTTTATTAATTTACCTGAATCTACCTTTATAATAGAAGCATTGTTATAATTATCATCTGTTATAATTCCAGCTTGTCCCCCTGTTAAAGGAATTCCTTGAAGATTATATTTTATCATTTCATCACTAATCACTACGGTGCTTATTATTTCTCCGCAACTCATAAGTAGGTCTAGTCCTAAAGTATTGTTTTTCTTAAAATCATCACTTACTAAGGACAGAAGGCTATCTGTTGCATAAGGCTGTCCTTTTCTTCCCATAGCTGACACTACCACCACTGGTGAAAAACCTTTTTCTTTTGCTTTTAACACCTTTTCAATAACAAGTTTACGTCTCTCAGCACTTGAAACAGAAGTTCCTCCAAATTTTTGTACTAATATTTTCATTTTTACCCTCCAATACCTTATCTAATATATAGTATATTAAGGGAATTATAATGTGTTAACGAGATTTCTTCAGGATTTCTTCTTCTGCATCAATTATTATAGTCTTAGAACCAATTTTTTTTACATGCTCCCAAGGTACTTCTATAAATTCGCTTTTAGAGAATAATCCAAATTTAGATTTGTTATCGCTGAGAATTAATAACCTTAGTCGCCCTTGTTCGTCAATTACTATATCATTATTCCCTAAACAGTTAAATTTATCCCCATCATTAACATTTATTATTTCATATCTTTCCATTTCACTATATAATTTTATATTATCGCTCATAGTAATACCTCCATAAATATAATTTTAGGTATGGTTTTTATTCTAGATAACCATGCCCGAAATTTAACTTATACGATCGAATATGCTGCCAAACTTCGGCACGTTAAAAACTTTTAATCAGTCTAAAGTTCGTGTTTTAAGCAGAGAGCCAAAATCTGTGATTTTGTGCGAATCACTTACTCATCTGACGAAAGGAAGAGTAGTTTCATTAAGAATCTTTGATAAACTCGTACCTCAGTCCGGACCAACTTATCAATTACCATTGATAAGTCGCTGGTTGAAAGCCATTCAGGCTTTCAACCATATCGAAGCTCCTAAGATTTTCAAAAAACACTTCACTAAGACTGATAAAAAAGTTTTTAAAAGTGCCATCAGTTTTGGCATCATATTCCTACGTATAAGTTAAATTTAAGTTGTGGTTATCTATCTGAAAATAACTTGTGAAAAACTAAGGCACAACTATTGTTGGGTGCCATAGTCACTCTACATAATATGATTTATATTTAAGAGATATTACTTTTTGTCTATATAAGATTACTTTTTTTATTCTTGAAAGATATAGTTTCTTTTTCTATAATATTTGTTAATATTGATAAGTCTACGTTTTCCCCTACATAAGCTGAATTTATTATACCATTTGCAAAGGTATTTTTCATAACCTCATCTAATTTGTCACTATTTATTTTATCTATTTTTTCTATAATATCTTTTGGTGTATTTATCCTATTTAAAAGTAATATAGATTTTCCATTGTTAAACATTCTGCTGCTAGTACTTTCAAGTCCTAATATATAGCTACCTTTTAATTGTTCTTTAGCTTTAGTTAGCTTTTCCTTGCTAATGCCAGTTTTAATAAACTTGTTAACCTCATCTTTTATCATACTTAAAGCATCTGCAGCATATTTAGGATTAAGACTAGTATATATGCTTACAACGCCAGTTTTATTAAAGGACGATATATATGAGTATATAGAATAGCATAATCCTTTTTCTTCCCGTATTTTTTGAAATAGTATAGATGACGCTCCACCGCCAAGTACATTATTTAAAAGAAGTAATGCATATAAATCATCTTTACCTGTTTCTATTCCTGGAATACCTAAGCTTAAATGAAGTTGCTCTATGCTCTTCTTCTTAAATAAGTGATTATTTAATATTTGTGGCTCTACATAACCATGTATTTTTTTATTTGTAGTATTCCAGTTACCAAAATACTTTTCCACTAAGTTTTCTATACTTTTCATATCAAACTTTCCTGAAATGGATACTACACAATTTTCAGGTATATAGTGAGAAGAAATATATTCTACAATTTGATCTCTATTGAAAGATTTTACAGTATCTATAGTACCTAGTATAGGTAAGGATATAGAATCCTCTCCCCATATAGCTTCACTGTGCAAATCTGATAGCACATCCTCTGGTGAATCCTCACTCATATTTATTTCTTCTATTATTACCCCTTTTTCCTTTTCTATGTCTTCTAGAGAAAATTTGCTATTAAACAGCATGTCAGCTAATACATCTAAAGAAAGTTCTAAATGGGAATCTAATGCTTTTATATAAAAGCATGTAGCTTCTTTTCCCGTAAAAGCATTTAGCTGACCACCAACATCTTCAATACATTCGGCTATTTCAAGTGCAGTTCTATTCTCTGTACCCTTGAAAAACATATGTTCAATAAAGTGAGATATTCCATTGTTTATTCTATTTTCATTTCTTGAACCATTTCCTACCCATAAACCTACACTAACAGAATTAACATAGTCAATATTTTCTACAACTACTCTTAACCCGTTATTCAACCTAAATATATTATACATGTATCCTCCTTAGGAATGGTAATTTTATTTTACCAGCATTTTTCTCTTTTAATTTATTATATAAAAATAAAAAGGCACCTATAATGCCCTTTATTTTTGTTCTTCATTTGAATCCTTTTCTTCTGAGTCCTTTATAGCATCTTTCCTTGAAAGGTTAACCCTTCCTTGGTTATCAATTTCCGTTACTTTTACTAGTATTTCATCGCCTACGGAAACTATATCTTCTACTTTATTTACTCTAGCAAAATCTAATTTAGAAATATGAACTAATCCTTCTTTACCAGGAAGTATTTCAACAAATGCGCCAAAAGTAGTTATCTTAGTTACTTTTCCTAAGTATATTTCTCCTACTTTTACTTCTCTTGTTAGGTCGTCTATAATCTTTAATGCTCTTTTAGCACATACACTATCATCAGACATTACAAATATTTTTCCATCTTCTTTTATATCAATTTTTACACCAGTTTCAGCAATTATCTTATTTATAACCTTACCACCGGCTCCTATTACATCTCTAATTTTATCAGGATCAATAGACATTGTATAAGTCTTAGGTGCATATTTTGATAGCTCTTCTCTTGGTTCAGATATACACTCATTCATCTTACTAAGTATAAATAGTCTACCTTTTCTAGCTTGCTCTAAGGTATCTTTTATACACTGATTTGATAAACCAGCTATTTTAGTATCGAATTGTATGGCAGTGATTCCAACTTCAGTTCCAGCTACTTTAAAGTCCATATCTCCAAAAAAGTCTTCTATTCCCTGTATATCAGTTAATATTCCCTCTTGGGATAAATCTTCACTAGTTATTAATCCCATAGCTATACCCGCAGCAGGCCTCTTAATTGGAACACCAGCGTCAAGTAAGGCTAAGGTACTTCCGCATACACTAGCTTGTGAAGTAGATCCATTTGAACTTAATACTTCTGATACAAGTCTTATTGTATAAGGAAATTCATCTTCACTTGGTATAAGTGGTTCTAAAGCTTTTTCTGCTAAAGCTCCATGCCCTATTTCCCTTCTTCCTGGACCTCTTAAAGGTTTTACTTCCCCAGTACTATAAGATGGGAAATTATAATGATGCATATATCTCTTAAACTCTTCAGCACCAAGACCATCTAAAATTTGAACATCACCTAAAGCACCTAAAGTTGCCACAGTCATTACTTGAGTTAGTCCTCTAGTAAATAATCCTGTACCATGAGTTCTTGGAAGTAATCCAACATCACAGCTTATAGGTCTTACCTCATCAAATGCTCTTCCATCAGGTCTTCTATGGTCATTTAATAACATATACCTAACAATTTCTTTTTGAAATCTATATATTATATCCCCTATATCTGAAGTGTTTTCAGGATATTTTTCACTAAATTCTTCAGCTACTTTTTCTTTTATTATATCCATTGCAGCATTTCGCTGATCTTTGTCTGTTATGTACATAGCATCTTTTATGGTATCAAAAGCGAAATCTCTAAGTTCTTTCTCTAGGTTTTCATCAGCTTTATACAACACAGGTTCAGCTTTTTCTTTACCGAATTTTTTCATTGCTTCTTCTTGAAAAGCTACTATTTTCTTACATTCATCAAAGCCAAACATAATAGCATCATACATTACATCTTCTGGTATCTCTTTTCCACCAGCCTCAACCATCATAACTCTATCTTTAGTTGCACATACAGTTAAGTTTAAACTGCTTTTTTCTCTTTCATTTAAAGTTGGATTTACTACAAAATTACCATCTACTAATCCAACTGAAACGGCTCCTACAGGGTTATTAAAAGGTATGCTTGAAAGACATAACGCAATTGACGCACCATTAATAGCTAATATATCAGGAGTGTTATCTTGTTCTACTGATACAACAGTACATACAACCTGCACATCATTTCTATATCCTTTAGGAAACAATGGTCTTAAAGGTCTGTCAATAGCTCTTGCATGTAAAACAGCTTTTTCAGAAGGTTTACCTTCCCTTTTTATAAAACCTCCCGGAATTTTACCTACAGCATATAATCTCTCTTCGTATTCTATACTTAAAGGAAAAAAATCAATACCTTCTCTTGGCTTATCAGAAGCATTGGCGTTAACAAGAATTACTGTTTCACCATAACCTACAAGTATAGCACAATTTGAAAGCATTCCTACCTTGCCTAATTCAACTTTCAAAGTTCTTCCAGCAACATTAGTTTCAAATACTTGACTCATAAATTAACCTCCCTTCACAGGTTTCAATATTATTATCAATATTTATCAATATTATTATACAATTTTAGTTAGTAATTTTAATATTTTTTTAATGATTTAAACATAACTATTCCTAAATATTCCAAAATTTTTATTTAAAATAATAGAGCGGTTTTAAGCCGCCCTAAAATTATTTTCTTAACTTTAACTCTGCAATAATAGCACGATATCTTTCAATATCTTGTTTCATTAAATAGTTAAGAAGACCTCTTCTCTTACCAACCATCATTAAAAGACCTCTTCTTGAGTGGTGATCTTTCTTATGAATCTTTAAGTGACCAGTTAAATGACTGATTCTTTCAGTAAGTAGTGCTATTTGCACTTCTGGAGAACCTGTATCTCCTTCGTGTCTTCCATGTTTTTTTATTAATTCATCTTTTATTGCCTTTTCCATTAATCTACACCTCCGTTGTTAATCCCCTTTATTCCAAGAAATCCGTCGGCAATGCAGAATTCTTAGGATAAGGATCACGAATGTTATTATAACAAATAAAAATTATATTGTAAATTAATTTTTAAAATTAATTTCTAGTTTTTGCTTCACTGCGTACTCTTTATCCTTTTCTAATTGTTTAGTGAGTTCTTGTAGTGAATCAAACTTTTTCTCATCTCTAATTCTCTCAATGAAATAAACTTTAATTTGTTTGTTATATATATTCTCATCAAAATCCAATATGTAGGTTTCTATACTTAATTTATCATCGTTAACTGTAGGATTATATCCTATATTAGTTATACCTTTATAAACTTTCCTTTTATACTCAACCGCAGTGTAATAAACTCCTCCCCTGGGAATTACAGATCGCTTATTATAGTTAAGATTAGCTGTAGGAAAACCTATAGTTCTACCTAACTGTTTACCTTTTATAACTTCACCTTGCATAGCAAATGGTCTTGTAAGAAGTTTGTTAGCTTTATCTATATCTCCATCATCTGCTATGATTCCTCTAATCATAGAACTACTTACTATCTGATCATTAAACTTAACAGGATCTTCTACATATAATGAAAATCCATATTTTTCACTAATCTTATTAAGCAGCTCAACATCTCCCAAGTTTTTATATCCAAATCTATAATTAAATCCAACTACCAAACCTTTAGCCTTATAATGATTTAGTAAGTTAACAACAAAATCCTCAGGATGTAGTTTCATAAGGTTCTTATCAAAGTCTACCATATTTATTATATCCAATGCGGTATTTTCTAACACACTAATTTTCGTATTATTATCCATTAACAGTTTTGGAGCCAATTCCGGATTTATGGTCATAAGAGGGTGTGTTTTAAATGTAAGTACCATACTTTTAGCGTTATATTCTTTAGCCAATTCTATTGTTTTATTAATTAGATTTATATGCCCTAAATGTAATCCATCAAAGCTGCCTAATGCTATATAAGTATCATATTGTAAAAACTTTACAAAGTTATCTTCCATAACAATCATAGTTTATTACCTCTGATTTAATAATTTTAACATTTTAAAACCTAAATCTTTTCTTTCACCGATTCCGATAAATTCATTATCACCTAAATACACTCTATACAGTTTATTTTTTTCTAAATTATTTATAATAGAGCTATTCTTTATAGAAACCCCATTTAAGATAAGTTTCTCATATTTTTTGTCAATATGAATTTCTGGGTATTCTATTAAAGCTTTATCCATTGGAATTAAATATTCGCCTATATTGTTACTATTTAGTGTTTCTAAATCTACAGCATTTGATATATTAAAAGCACCAGTTTCAACCCTTTGAAGATTCCACATGGCACCTCCACATCCTAATTTATTGCCAATATCATAGCAAAGACTTCTTATATAGGTACCCTTTGAGCATTTAACCTGAAATACTACATAAGGAAGGTCTATACTTAATACTTCTATATGATATATATTAATTTTTCTTGGTTTTCTCTCAATTTCTATTCCTTTTCTTGCTAGAGAGTATAATCTTTCGCCATTTACTTTTAAAGCAGAGTACATAGGTGGAATTTGATCTAGTTCTCCTTGAAAGCCTTTAATTACTGCTTCTATGTCCTCTTTAGATAAATTAACATCTGAGGTACTAATTATTTTCCCTTCTCGATCATAGGTATCTGTTACTACTCCAAGTTTTAATTCTGCTCTATATACCTTAGCATCACTCATTATATAATCAACAAGCTTAGTAGCTCTGCCTATACATATAGGTAATACCCCTGATGCTTCTGGGTCAAGTGTTCCAGTATGACCTACTTTTTTAGTTTTAGCTATAAATTTTATATTTCTCACTACATCAAAGGAAGTTATACCAGTTGGTTTATTAATGTTTAATATTCCATCCATTTATATCAACTCTTTTTCTAATTCCTTAATTATTAATTCTTTCGCTTCTTCTACAGTTTTGTGTTCCATAAACAGTCCAGCAGCCCTTATATGTCCACCACCGCCATACTTTTCAGCAACCTTCCTTACATCAATGTTAGCTTTAGATCTTAAACTTATTTTTACTCCTCCATCGGACTCTTTTATGAGAGCAGCAGCTTCTACAGTATCCACCTGTATGCCAAGACTTATTATATCAGAAGTATCACTTCCACTATCAAAACCTAGCTTTAAAAGCATATCCTTAGTAACAGTAATTACACAAATCTTATGTTGAAAGATTTCCATTGCTTCAATAGCTTTACCGTAGAGCTTTATTCTTTGAATTTTTTTGTTATCAAATACAATTCTATGTATTTCACTAAAGTTAATTCCTGTATTAATCAAATCTCCAGCTATAGTATGAGTAACCGATGTGGTATTAGAATATTTAAATGAACCTGTATCAGTAATTAAAGATGTATAAAGACATGCAGCCATAGACTTATCTATTTCTATTCCCATTATTCGAAGCATCTGATATATAATCTCTGCCATTGCAGAGGCATTAGTATCTACATAATTTAAATCTCCATAAAGTTCATTTGATATATGGTGATCTATATTTATTAGAGTATATTCTCTGTTTTTAAGGTCTAAATCAGCATTTATTCTTTTTATATCTCCGCAATCTAAAACAATTACACAGTCAGTACCTGAAGTTATTTGAATACTCTCTCCATTAATTTCTTCAGAACAACTTAAAAACTTAAATCCTTCAGGTATCTCTTCTTTACATAGTATTTGCACATTTTTCCCTATTTTACGAAGTCCTTGCATTAAAGCTAATGATGTTCCTAAAGAATCTCCATCTGGTGAAGTATGGAAAGTAATAGCAATTCTATCACTTTCCTTTATTATTTTTATAATATCATTCATTATCATGATGCTCTTTCTCCTTTATCTTCTCAAGAAGTGCATCTATGTGCATACCTTGTTCTATAGTGTTATCTAGTTCTATGATTATTTCTGGTGTATATCTCAAGTTAATTCTGTGACCTACTTCTCTTCTTATAAAACCAGAAGAACTTTTAAGAGCGTTTAGGGTACTTTTTTTTGCTTCATCCTCCCCAAATATACTTACATATACTTTAGCATATCTTAAATCTCTTGTTACATCTACCTTGGTAACACTTATCATAGCATTAATTCTTGGATCTTTTATGTCGTTGCGAATAATATTACTTACTTCTTTTTTTACTTCCTCATTAATTCTACTGCCTCTAAAATTAGCCATATGTTTCACCTCATTTTTATATAGCCACAAAATCTAGCTATAGTTAAATTCTCAATTAAATCTTAATGGCAACCCTTTTCGTTATTGGTTTTGCCAATTACAGTTGTTGTTTCTTAACCTCTTCTATAACATAGGCTTCAACTATATCGCCTTCTTTTATGTCATTAAATTTTTCTACGGATAACCCACATTCATACCCTTTAGCTACTTCTTTTACGTCATCCTTGAATCTCTTTAAGGAAGCAAGAGCTGACTCAAATATTACTATACCATCACGTATAACTCTTACGCTGCTATTTCTAGTGATCTTACCGTCAGTTACATAGCATCCCGCAATAGTTCCTACGCTAGATAGCTTGTAAGTTTGCCTTATTTCAGCTTTTCCTAACACAACTTCTTTATAATCTGGTTCCAACATTCCCACCATAGCAGCCTTTATATCATCAATTGCATTATATATAACTCTATAAGTCTTAATATCTACGGCTTCTTTTTCTGCTATAGCAACTGCATTATCATTTGGCCTTACGTTAAATCCTATGATTATAGCGTTTGATGCAGAAGCTAACGTAACATCTGTCTCTGTTATTGCACCAACAGCTCCATGTATTACTCTAACTTTTACTTCTTCATTAGATAACTTTTGTAGAGATTGCTTTAGTGCTTCTATTGATCCTTGTACATCTGCCTTAACAATTATGTTTAATTCTTTTACTTTTCCTTCTTTTATTTGATTATATAGATCCTCTAGAGAAACCTTATGTGTTGACTGAAGATATGTTACTCTTTCTTTTTCTTTTCTCTT
Organism: Clostridium sp. DJ247; assembly: GCF_014231265.1. Lineage (NCBI taxonomy): Bacteria > Bacillati > Bacillota > Clostridia > Eubacteriales > Clostridiaceae > Clostridium > Clostridium sp. DJ247. The sequence goes on from NZ_JABAIW010000002.1 coordinate 21,595, forward strand.
TTCAGCCATATCTCTAGCTGTCTTTTCATCTTTTACTTCATAGAATCTATCCCCTGCTGCTGGAACTTCAGATAATCCTAATATTTCTATTGGTATTGAAGGTCCTGCTGATTTAATTTTCTTACCCTTGTCATCAAACATAGCTCTAATTCTTCCATAAGTAGTACCAACAATTATAGAATCCCCTACATTAAGAGTACCGTTTTGAACAAGAAGCGTAGCAACTGGACCTCTACCCTTATCAAGTTTAGCCTCTACTACTGTTCCTCTAGCATTTCTATTAGCATTTGCTTTTAATTCCTGTATTTCTGCAGTTAGAAGAACCATTTCAAGTAATGTGTCTATACCTTCTCTTGTATGTGCAGATACCGGAACTGTAATGGTGTCTCCACCCCAGTCTTCAGCAAGTAAGCCGTGTTCAGTTAACTCTTGTTTTACTCTATCAATATTAGCACCTGGTCTATCGATCTTATTTATAGCTACAACCATTGGAACGTTTGCTGCTTTACAATGGTTTATAGCTTCCACAGTTTGAGGCATTATTCCATCATCCGCTGCTACAACTAAAATAACTATATCTGTAATTTGAGCACCTCTTGCTCTCATTGCTGTAAAGGCTTCGTGTCCTGGAGTATCAAGGAAAGTAATCTTTTCTCCACTTATATTTACAGTATAAGCACCAATATGTTGTGTTATTCCCCCTGCTTCTGTCTCTGTAACCTTAGCTTTTCTTATAGCATCAAGTAAGGATGTTTTACCATGGTCAACATGACCCATAACAGTTATAACTGGTGGTCTTTTTTCTAAATTAGTATCTTCTTCTTCTTCCTCTTCTATTTGTTCAACAGCCTCTTTTTCAATATCTACTTCTCTTTTAACAACTATAGCATCAAACTTTTCTCCTAGTTTTTCAGCAGTATTGAAATCTATTTCTTGATTTATAGCTGCCATTACTCCCATAAAAATCAATTGTTTAATTACTTCCGTTGATGACTTTTCTAATTTTTCAGCTAACTCTTTAACCGTAATAGTTTCATCCATCTCAATTACTTTTTCATCAATGTTATCTTTGTCATCAGTACCGTTTTCACCAACAGCATTTTTGTCTTTTACCAATTTGTTCTTATTTTTCTTACGAGTCTTAGCATCGTTGTTTCCAACTAGCTCTTCATATTTATCTATAATATTCTCTCCTGACTGATCTTCATCTTTTTTTCTTTCTGCATAAAACTCTTTTATTAGTTCTGCATCCTCTTCTTCTATTACACTCATATGATTTTTTACTTCTACACCAAACTCTTCTTGAAGAGCTGTTATAAGCTCTTTGCTTGATATTTCTAATTCTTTAGATAATTCATAAACTCTTATCTTTGACAAAGTCTTCACCCCCGACATTAAATTTTTTCGATTTGTTCCCAAAGACTTATTAGTTTCTCAACCATTTTTATATCTGAGATACCAACTATTTTTATTTCTTCCAGCCCCAAAGCATTGCCTAATGCTTCTTTGCTATACCCTTGCAATACAGGAACTTTATATTTTTCACTATACTTTGAAAATTTTTCTATAGTGTTCTTAGACGCATCTAAAGATAAAACTATTAAGTGTACTTTATTTCTCTTTATTGCATCCTCACATTTATTATATCCTTCAATAAGTTTTCCTGCACGTTTAACTAATCCTAAAAACTGGATAAATCTATCATTATTTATCAATTTCATCCCTCAATTGACTGTATATTTCTTCACTTATTTGGGTTTCAAGACCTTTTTGAAGCCTTTTATTCTTAAATGCTTTATCAAGACACTCAATATTTCTGCAAATATAAGCTCCTCTGCCGTTTTTCTTACCAGTTAGATCTACAAAAATATCACCTTCTGCATTTTTAACTATTCTAATAAGTTCTTTTTTAGGTTTCATTTCCATGCATCCAGTGCACATTCTTTGTGGTAATTTCTTCTGCTTCATTTTTAAACACCACCTTTACCTAAAATTAAGAATTTTCTTCTTCCAAAATAGCATTTTCACATTGTGATTTACTTTTTATATCTATTTTCCATCCAGTTAACTTCGCAGCTAATCTAACATTTTGCCCTTCTTTTCCTATAGCTAGTGACAGCTGACTATCATCTACAACTATTTGAGCAAACTTATTGTCTTCCTCTAGTGTTACATCCAAAACTTTTGCAGGACTCAAAGCATTAGCAATATATTCTTCTGGAAGCTTACTCCACTTGATTATATCTATCTTTTCATTTCTTAATTCACCAACAATATTTTGAACCCTAACACCCTTAGGACCAACGCAGGCACCCATTGGATCAACATTTTCATCATTTGAATTCACTGCAATTTTAGTTCTTGACCCCGCTTCTCTTGCAATGGATTTTATCTCAACGGTGCCATCAAATATTTCAGGAACTTCCAATTCAAATAACCTTTTTATTAATCCTGGATGTGTTCTAGAAATAACAATTTGTGCACCTTTTGTTGTATTCTTAACTTCAACTATGTAAAGCTTTAGCTTATCATTAAAATTATATTTTTCTCCGGGCATTTGCTCATTTGGTCCAAGTACTGCTTCTGTTTTACCTAAATCTACTAAAACATTACTTTTATCTCTTCTGATTACAGTACCTGTTATTATGTCATCTTCTTTTTCCGCAAAATCACTATATATAATTCTTCTTTCTTCTTCCTTTATTCTTTGAATTACTACTTGCTTCGCGGCCTGTGCAGCAACTCTTCCAAATTTTTTAGGCGTTACTTCTATACTTACTACATCATCAATATCATAGTTTGGATCTATGTCTTTTGCGTCTTCTGTACTTATTTCATTTATATCATCGAAAACTTCCTCTACGACCTTCTTTTGAGAGTAAACATGAATTTCTCCATTTTCCCTATTCATCGTAACTTTTACATTTTGATTGTTTCCACCATGATTAGCATAGTTCTTCTTATAAGCAGCAACTAGTGCATCTTCTATAGTAGTAAATAATAAGTCTTCACTTATTCCTTTTTCTTTAACTATTTCTTTTAAGGCTTCTATAAATTCCTGATTCATTTCCTATTATACCCTCCCTTAAAGTTGCCCTTTTAAACTAACAGTCAAGACTTTATCTCTAGGAATAGAAACTTCTGTTCCTTCATTGTTAACTCTCAATTCTTCTGAGTTAAAGCCCAACAATTCCCCCTCAAACTTTTTCTTGCCATTTAGTAGTCCTGAAACTTTAACTAAAACATTTTGTCCTGTGTATCTTTCTAGATGTTCATCACTATGCAGAATCCTATCTATTCCTGGTGATGAAACTTCCAAATAGTAACCCTCTTCTATTGGGTCTTCTGCATCAAGAATATCACTTACAGCTCTGCTAACTTTTTCACAATCTTCTAGAGATATACCGCCCTCTTCTTTTTCTATATATATTCTTAAATAATTGTCTCTTCCTTCTCTTACAAATTCTAAATGATATAATTCATAACCTAGTTGGATTACTATAGGTTTTATCAAAGTTACAAGTTTATCTATTAACGAACTTTTACTCATGTTAATCCCTCCTTATATATATATTTTGCAATTTTGAATAAAAAATAACTTTCTCCAAAATAAATTGCATAAAATATTACACTAATTTAAAAACGCAACTTACGCTGCGTTTTTTACAAATAGAAAGAGCGGGCTGCAACCCACTCCTTATTGCTAAACTTACTTCTGTAGATTTACTGCTTCCATTGTAACACACTGCATTAGTTATTTCAAGAAAAAGTTAACAATTACCTCTTAGGCTAAAGATTGAACAATGATAATTGGTTAGTTTCAGGCAGTCCTTGTAAGCATCCATGGTTATCTAAAGTCTCTATAACAGTTTTTCAAACTTTAGTTCTCAATCTTAAATCTTCTTTAGATATAAATTCTCCATTTTTCCTTGCCTCTGCTATATTTTTTGCTGCATTTTCACCTACTCCCTGCAGTGCATTTATGGGCACTCGTATTCCTTCATCTTCAATTAGAAACTTTACAGCATCTGATTTGTATAAATCTACCTTTAAAAATTTCATTTTCCTTTTATACATCTCATAGGAAAGTTCTAATATTGTTAGAAGACCTTTATCCTTTTGAGTAATATTATTCCCCATTACATACAATTCATCCATTTTTCTTTTTATTGCTTCTTCACCACATCTGGCGTACAAACTTCGTTCCAAATTCAGGAAGACCATAGCTACCTACTTAACAGCCAAGCTCCTCTCTAGTTAACCCTAAAGCTTCTGGAGAAGTAAATAAACTTATAACCTTTGGATCACCTAGTGGAATGAACTTAGGATCTATCCCCGTTAAATCCTGAAACATTCTAAGTACTGTAGGATCGTCATGACCTAGTATATCTAGCTTTAGTAGTCTACCACTTATTAAATCAATCCCAGTAAAACCACCTAAATTTTTACTAATTATTTCTTTTATTTTCATTTGTATAGAATCACTTAAACTACTAACTGATTTTACTATTACTTTTAGCTTATTACTCTTCTTTAAATACTGTACCTTTAAAAGTTTTATATCTTCCTCAATAATACTGCTGCTTTAATCAATATCTTCTTGCAGTATCCTTATGAGATCAATACCCATCCATCTTTCCTCCCGGAGAAAATACTAGACTTAAAAAGTCCAGTATTATTTTACTATTAAAAAGTTCCAAAAACTATTGTTAACTATTTACATACTTTTTATTTGTTCAATAAGCTCATGAATTAAGTTTTCTTCTTTTACCTTCTTAATTATTTCGCCTTTTTTGAATATAAGTCCCTCTCCATTACCACCTGCTATGCCTATATCTGCTTCCCTAGCTTCTCCCGGACCGTTAACTACGCATCCCATAACAGCTACTTTAAGTTTTTTATTATAACCTTCTAACTCTTTTTCTACTTCCTCAGCAATTTTAATTAAATCTATCTGTGTTCTGCCACAAGTTGGACATGAAATAAATTCTATACCTTCATCTATATATCCTATAGATTTTAAGATTTCTCTTCCAACTTTAATTTCTTCTACAGGATTTCCCGTTAACGACACCCTTATAGTATCACCAATTCCTTCGCATAATAATGTGCCTAGTCCTACACTAGATTTTATAGTACCTCTCCAAATAGTTCCTGCCTCTGTTACTCCTAAGTGAAGTGGATAATTAACCTTTTTAGAAATCATTCGATAACTCTCTATCATTTGTATCACATTAGAAGATTTTATAGATATAACTATATCATCAAAGTTAACATTTTCTAGAATTTTAACATGTTCTAGTGCACTTTCCACTAAAGCTTCTGGACATACTTTTCCATACTTAGCCAAAGTTTCTTTTTTTAAGGACCCTGAATTAACGCCTATTCTTATAGGTATATTCTTTTCCTTAGCTGCCTTTGCTACTTCTCTTACTCTATCTATACTTCCAATATTTCCTGGGTTAATTCTTAATGCTGAAACTCCATTTTCTATAGATTTTAAAGCTAATCTATAATCAAAATGAATATCAGCTACCAATGGAATTGTTATATCACTTACTATTTGCTTTATAGCTTCACTAGCCTCCATATCTGGAACTGCACATCTGACTATATCACACCCCGCATTTTCAAGCTCACGTATTTGCGCAACAGTTTCTTTAACATTTCTTGTATCTGTATTAGTCATAGATTGTACTGTTATTTTAGAGTCTCCTCCTATATATACATTACCAACCTTTATTTTTTTAGTGTTAGCTCTATTCATAATTTCATCTCCTGATTTTATTAAAATAATAAATTGGAAACGATGATATACTAGAGTAATCCTCATTCCCAATTTATAATTTAAACTTATATTTTAATAAGGCATCTGAAAAAAATAGCAAGTCAATTTTAACCATGAAATTTTGCGTAAGATAAGGCTGCGGAACCCGTCAATAGTTGAGCTATTAACGGGTTTTGCCAAGGCAGTATTACACAAAATTACCCGTTAAATTGGCTAGTTATTTTTTGAAGATGCCTAAATTTCTTATTTAAATTTAAAACTTTATAGGATACAATATATCCTTAATTGTCACTAGTACCATAAGAGTCATCAGAATAGCAAATCCTACATAATTTATTACTCCAACCTTGTTATCATCCACTTTCTTACCTGTAATTATTTCAAATAAGAATAATATTATATACCCCCCATCTAAAGCAGGAAAAGGTATAATATTGAATAGACCTAGTTGTATAGTAATATATGCTGCAAAGGCCATAAGACTTAAAACTCCTGCTTTAGCAGCGGCTCCAGAAATTTTTATTATGGTTAAAGGTCCTCCTACATCACTTGCAGATGCTTTACCTTTGAATAAGGTTTTAAAAAAGCTAAAGGTTTGTTTTATAAGAGACTTAGTTTCTATAAAACCATAAGATATTGACTGCCCTAATGTAGGTTTTTCAACAACAGTTGGGGAAATCCCAACTATATACCTATTCTCATTAGGATCTTTTACAGGTACTACTTTAACGGACTTAGTTTCACCATTTCTAATAAATGTTATATCTAAAGGGCTACCATTTGCCATATATACACTTGTTACAAAATCTTCCCAAGTTGATATCTTTGAATCATTAACCTTTGTTAATTTATCTCCACTCTTAATTCCCATAACATCTGCTGGCTTATCCTTTATCACCTCACTGACTACTGGCGATGTATATCCTCTAGCAGCTGCTAAAATTGAAAATAATATTACACCTAGCAATAAATTCATTATTGGTCCAGCTATAACTATACTAAGCTTACGCAAAGGACTCTTATTGTTGAATGCTCTTGGATCTGTACTCTCCCCTTCATCTCCAAGCATTTTTACATAACCACCTATTGGCAAAAGCTTAATAGAGTAAGCTGTTTCTTTTCCTTTAATACTAAATAACTTAGGACCCATACCTATGGCAAACTCTTCAACTTTTACTCCATTTAACTTTGCTAAAGTAAAATGTCCAAGTTCATGAATAATAATCAGAATACCAAAGGCTATAATTGCCATTACAATATACAAAAGCTATTCCTCCCAATCACATATAAATTTATACCTATAATATTATGTAACTATGAAAATAATATAAATAATCTCCAAGACTTTTTATAACTATATTATGAATTTACTTATAACATATTCTTTAACTTTACTATCCACCTCTAGTACATCCTCTAAAAGATAATCATATTTTACAGTAAACTTATTCATACATTCTTCTAATATATTTCCTATTTGTAAAAATTTAATTCTGTTATTTAAAAATAATTCAACTGCTGCCTCGTTTGCTGCATTTAGTATAGCTGGCATGGTACCACCAGCTTTTCCTGCATCATATGCAAGCTTTAATGCCTTAAAAGTGTCTATGTCAGGTTTCTCAAAGGTTAAATTTTGCATACTATAAAAATCTAATTTTTCCACCCTTGTTTCATGTCTTTCAGGGTAGCTTAATGCATACTGTATAGGAAGTTTCATATCAGTACTACCTAACTGAGCCATAACACTACCATCTTTATATTCTACCATAGAATGTATTATACTTTGAGGGTGAACTACTACCTGAATATCATCATAATTTATGCCAAATAAAAAGTGAGCTTCTATAACTTCTAAACCCTTATTCATCAAGGTTGAAGAATCAATAGATATCTTCTTTCCCATATTCCATTTAGGATGTTTTAAAGCTTCATCTACTGTTACATTTATAAGTTCATGTACTTTTTTTCCTCTAAATGGGCCACCTGATGCAGTAAGAAGTACCCTACTTACATGAGATTTCTCGTTTCCTTGTAAACACTGAAATATAGCACAGTGTTCTGAGTCTACAGGAAGTATTCTTGCATTATACTTCTCAGCTTCTGATATAACTAGTTCTCCTCCAACTACTAAGGTTTCTTTATTGGCTAAAGCTATAGTTTTTTCTGCCTTAATGGCAGCCAATGTTGGTACTAATCCTACCATACCAACCACAGAAGTTACTACTATATCAACTTCTGGTAAGGATGCTATAGTTTTAAGACCTTCAACTCCATATAATACTTCTGTAGTCAAGTTGTTATCAAAACAATATTCCTTTAGTTTTTCATAAGAATTCTCTTCTGTTACTGCGGCATAAGGTGGATTAAATTCATTTATTATATTTATTATTTTGTCTAAACTACTATTTGCAGAAACAGCAATTAAACTAAACTTTTCTCTATTGTTTCTTATTACTTCAATTGTTTGAGTTCCAATGGATCCTGTAGCCCCTAGAATAGTAAGTCTTTTCATGTTAACATCTCCTAATTCCCCTTAATCTTCAGTACTGAATTATTTCCTTTGCAGTAATCACGTATATTGGTGCCATAAATAAACCTACAATTCCAAAAATCTTAATACCTATGTACAAAGATATTATAATAAGTAAAGGATGAAGTTGCAAGCTGCTACTAATAAACTTAGCTTCTACTATTTGCCTACTTATTATTAGAAACAAGTACAAACATATAACTCCAAATGCTATGATATATTGACCTATTAACACCTTATAAATGACAAGAGGTAAAAATACCATTATTGTTCCAACATAAGGAAGCATATCGAGAATACCACATAAAATTCCTAGTAATATAAAATAATCAATACTTAATATCCTAAATCCTATTATTGTTTCAATGGTAGTTATAAAAACTAACATACCTTCTAATTTAATTACTCTACTTATATCTTTTAGTTTAGCATATACTATGCTCATTTTGTCTTTTGGAATAATGTAGTTACCACAGTTAACTATATCATAATTATCTGCTAGAATAAAGTAGGCTATCATAGTTCCAACAAAATAATCAAATATTCCATCTGTAGTATATAATGCACCTTTTGTTATTATTCCACTATTCATAACACCTCTAGAATTGTACAATAGGTTATTGCATAACTTTGACAAATTAAAACCTGCTGACTTATCTATAGATAAAAGTGAATCCTGCATATTATTAAAAACTATAATCAAATTACCAATAAAGGTGTGCAATTCTTTGTAAATAAAATTTCCTGCTAAGAATAGCAGCATTAATAATATACAATTCATTAATATTATACAAATCAAAGCGTTAACTTTAGCATTGAAAATTTTACTTTTATTAAGTACATTTTGAACAGGTGAACAAATAATCACTGTAATAATTATAACAAAAAACAATTTCAAATAACATTTTACTATAAAGGTTACTACTACAAATACAATAAGTGTAATAATACAATATAAAATTTTATTATATATTAAATTTTCAAATTTCAAGCTTATTCATCTCCATATTAAGTGCTATACAATAATATATTCACGAACTAAACTGTATATTATGAAAAGCAATATATAAACTTACTCCTATAAAAATATCTACAAGTATTATAATATCAAACCTTTGATTACACGGTCAACCATACTTCTAGTACGCCTAATTGTTTTGAAGGAAGTTTTTTTATCTTAATAAACTAAATTAAAAAACTGCTAGCAAATACACTTCTAGCAGTTACAAATATTATTGATCTATATCTATTGTTCAATTGTAATTTTGCTGTCTTCAATTTGTAAAATATCTCCCTCTTTTGCTTCCATGGGAATTTTTATCCTCTTTATATCCACCATACTGCTATCCTCTTTCTTACACACCGCATAAGGTCCCTCAAATCTGTCTATTATAACCTTCATTAATATCCCCCTTTTTGTCCTTCTTATTTATTTGTTATAATAACTATTATACATTTTCCATTTTATTCCTTCAAGTCTTTCATTAAAATTCATTCAATTTTATACAATGATTATAATAACTTTAATTCAATAAACTATATTATTAAGTTACTAACTTTGTCTTCCAGAGAACCATTTCCTCTAGAAGTAATATCTCCATTATTACCAACCTTTAATATTACCCCAACATCTCTTGCAGACTCTACTTTAGGTTTATCTAATTTCATTTTTCCTTCTGTCATTAATATTCTATTATAACTATTCTCCATATAATCATCTTCCTCTTCGTGTTTATCATAAAATTAATGTATATATCTTAATTAGAGGTTATGCATTTTTAAGATAATTAATCTATATAGTTAAAATAAATTTTAAAATAAATAGAGCCTTCAATATCAGGCTCTATCTAAATAAAAACATTAGTATACCCATAGTAACAGTTGCAAACATAACTAAATATATAACCCCTAAATTACTTTCCACCAAAGGTTCATCATTTTCTTTATTGGATACATCAGTTGACTTATCTATATTCTCATCTTTATCTGTTTCTGTAGGAGAGGCTAAATTTGACATTGATTTACACCTCCATATTTATAAATAACATAGCCAAGATAACTTGTTTGCTATTATTATATGTACATGTAAACGTTTTGATAACTAAAAATAGAGAGTTTTTAAAGCAATTATAAAATGCTCTAACTCTCTACTTTCAAAAACCTTCACATATATTAAATTCCTACAATAAACGTTATATAATAATATACAATTACTGAGGCAAAAAGGATACTATCGAACCTATCTAATATTCCGCCGTGACCTGGAATTAAGTTAGCATAATCTTTTACACCCACATATCTTTTTATAGATGAAGCTGAAAGATCTCCAAACTGTGAGAAAACACCACAGATTATTCCTAATATAACAAAATGATAAATAGATATGGATACTCCCTTATTTTGAATTATATATCCAAAAATGCCACATCCTATGGCACTTCCAAACATTCCTCCGATAGAACCTTCTACAGTTTTCTTTGGACTTATTTTGGGACATAATTTTGTTTTTCCAAAAGCTCTTCCACTATAATAAGCTGCCGTATCACATAACCAAGATGAAATAAATATTATCCAAATAAGATAATTACCATAAACTTTGTTGTTAACTAAAACTATAAAACTAAAAAATACTGAAACGTATAAAAACCCTAACACAGTTATGGATATATCGATAAAATTATATTCCATATCAAGCACTGGTATACACATAAAAATAAAAATTGATATTATCAATAGAATAAATATAAGCTTAAAGTTAACATCCCATCCTAAAGTTATATAATAAATTATGCATAAAAGGTATGCTATTACATCTATTGAATGTATGTTTTTTTCTCTCGTAACCTTATAAAATTCATGCATTCCCAATAAAGATAAAATCATAATTCCATATTTTAAATATATTCCACCTAAAAACAGAAGTATAATAAGAGGTGATAGTATTAAGGCTCCTATATATCTATTATTCATTTTATCATCTCCAAAACTATAGTATTAAAAAGCAGTTATATATAGCTACCTAAGTCCCCCATATCTTCTATTTCTATTTTGAAAATCATATATAGCTTCATGTAGATGCTTCTTATTAAAATCTGGCCATTTTATATTTGAATACCAAAACTCCGAGTAAGCACACTGCCATAATAAAAAATTACTTAATCTTTGTTCTCCACTTGGTCTTATTATTAGGTCTGGATCCGGCATTCCCTTTGTATCTAAATAATTTGAAAACAACTTTTCATCTAAATCCTCAAAGTTAACTTTACCTTCTCTTATATCTATATACATATCTTTAAATGCACGAATCAATTCATCTCTTCCACCATAATTTAATGCCAAGTTTAGTACTAACCCAGTATTGTTTTTACTCTTCTCATAGGCAGCAGTTAACTCATCTTGACAAATCTGTGGTAATTTTTTCACATTTCCAATATGATTTATAACTACATTATTATCATTAAGTTCTTTAAATTCATTTCTCAAATATTGAGTTAGTAAATTCATAAGTGCACTAACTTCTTCCTTAGGTCTTACCCAATTTTCTGTAGAAAAGGCGTATAAGGTTAAATATTTAACTCCTAAATTACTGCACTCTTTAACTATTTCCCTTATAACCTCTACACCAGCCTTATGACCCATAGTACGAGGCAATCTTTTTTCTTTTGCCCATCTGCCATTACCATCCATTATTATAGCAATATGTTTTGGAATGTTATCTAAGTCAATAGATATTTTATTATCTTCTTTATTATTTTGCTTAGAATTAAAAAATTTCAACATATTTTATTTCTCCATTCATAATTCAATTGCAGTGTTCCTTATTAACAAAAACCTGCGTATCCGCAGGTTTTTGTTTATCCACTGGCTCTAGCCACAATATTCCCGCTTCTATATTAGAGGGTGTACGGACTGATGCTGGTGGATTGGTTCAACTAACAATCAGATAAGACAAATCCCCCACCTGACATAAATTTTACATTAGCATATTAAATAGACATGATTTCTTTTTCTTTTGTTTCAATTATCTTTTCTATCTCTTTAATATAGTTATCTGTCTTTTTTTGTATATCATCTTCAGCTTTTTTAATTTCATCTTCTGATACTTCGCTATCTTTCTTTAATGCCTTTATTTTATCATTACAATCTCTTCTTATTCCTCTAATTGCAACTTTAGAATCTTCTCCTGCTTTTTTTACATTCTTTACTATATTTTTTCTTGTTTCTTCAGTTAACTCTGGTATAATAAGCCTTATTACTTCTCCGTCATTAGATGGATTTAAACCCAAGTCTGACTTTAATATTGCTTTTTCAATAGCCTTAATAGAGCTCTTATCCCAAGGTTGAATCATAAGTATTCTTGGTTCTGGCACACTTATATTTCCTAATTGATTAAGTGGAGTCGTAGCACCATAGTACTCAGCTTCTATTCTATCTAACATAGCAGGATTAGCTCTTCCAGCTTTCATTGAAGCTAATTCCTTTTTTAATACTGCTATAGTTTTAGTCATTTTTTCATCTGCTTTGTTTAAAATGTCTTTAATCATAAAAATACCTCCTTATTACTTGTTTTTTAACTCTATTATTATTTTTCTTTAGATACTAATGTCCCAATTTCTTCTCCTAAAACTGCCTTTCTTATGTTTCCTGGATTGTCTAATCCAAATACTAATATAGGTATATCGTTATCCATACATAAAGATGTTGCAGTAGAATCCATAACTTGAAGTCCTTTCTCTAGAACTTCTATATAGTTTAATTTGTCAAATTTCTTAGCATCGTTGTATTTGTGAGGATCTTTATCATAAACTCCGTCAACTTTTTTAGCTAAAAGTATAACTTCCGCTTCTATTTCCGCTGCTCTTAAAGCTGCTGTGGTATCAGTAGAAAAATATGGATTACCTGTACCAGCTGCAAATATAACAACTCTATTCTTTTCTAAGTGTCTCATTGCTCTTCTTCTTATAAATGGTTCTGCAACTTCCTTCATTTCAATAGCTGTTTGAACCCTAGTTTTCATGCCTATATTTTCTAAAGAATCTTGAAGTGCTAAGGCATTTATACAGGTAGCAAGCATTCCCATATAGTCTGCAGTAGTTCTATCCATACCTTCTCCGCTTCTACCTCTCCAGATGTTTCCGCCACCTACAACAGCACCTACCTCTACACCCATATCTACTAAAGCTTTAATTTCTGCAGCTATAGTGTTAGTAATTTCAAAATCTATACCGTATCCCTTTTCTCCTGCTAAAGCTTCTCCTGAAAGTTTCAGCATAACCCTCTTGTATTTAGCACTGCACATATATTATACCTCCAAATTATAAAAAATTATATATTACAAAATTTATACTTTAAAAAAAGAGAACACGCAGTGTTCTCTTTTCAGTTACTATTTACCCTGTATCTGCCTTTGTACTTCTTCAGCAAAATTTTCTTCTTTCTTTTCTATTCCTTCGCCTTTTTCAAATCTTACAAAAGCTGATACTATTATTGGAGCACCAGTTTCTTTTGCTTTCGCCTGAAGGTATTTTTCAATAGTTAAATCAGGGTCTTTTACCCAAACCTGTTCAACTAAGCAGTTTTCTTTATAATATTTTTGTACTCTACCTACAACCATTTTTTCAACGATTTTTTCAGGTTTTCCTTCGTTTAAGGCTTGAACTCTATAAATTTCTTTTTCTTTTTCTAAAGTTTCATTATTTACTGAGTCTCTATTTAAGAATGGAGGATTAGTTGCAGCAACCTGCATAGCTACATCTTTTGCTACTTCTCCTAATATAGGGCTTGCATTTTGAGATTCAACTTTTACAAGAACACCAATTCTTCCGCCACCATGAATATAGCTTTGAATTGCTCCATTCTCAACAACAAGTCTTTCAAATCTTCTTACAGCCATATTTTCTCCAAGTTTTGCTATTAAATCTGTTACAGCTTCTTGGATTGTTTTGCTTTCATCAACTATGTACTTTTCATTAAGGAATTCTTCAACTGTTTTTGCTTCTGTAGTTGCTGCTTGTTTAGCAAGGTTCTCAGCAAATTCTACAAATGTTTCGTTAACTGCTACGAAATCAGTTTCACAGTTAACTTCTATTATTGAACCATTCTTTCCGTCTTCTGAAACGTAAGTTTTAACTATACCTTCTGCTGCTACTCTTCCAGCTTTTTTAGCTGCAGCTGCTAAGCCCTTTTCTCTTAATATTTCTACAGCTTTTTCTGGATCTCCGTTAGCTTCATTTAAAGCTTTTTTGCAGTCCATCATTCCTGCTCCAGTTCTTTCTCTTAGTTCTTTTACCATCTGTGCGGATATCATCGTTAACGCCTCCTCTAAAACTCAATTTAAAAGGTAAATGAAGAAATATTTTTTCTTCATCTACCCCAATAAATTATTCAGCTAATTGTTCTCCCTGTCTTCCTTCTATAATAGCATCTGCAATTTTAGCTGTTATTAATTTTACAGCTCTTATTGCATCATCATTTCCTGGTATAACGTAATCAACTTCATCTGGATCACAGTTTGTATCAACTATGGCTACAACTGGAATACCAAGAATCTTAGCTTCTGATATAGCATTCTTTTCTTTTCTTGGATCAACTACAAATAATGCACCAACGTTTCCTGAATTCATGTTTCTAATTCCGCCTAAGTTCTTGTGTAACTTTTCTTTGTCATTCTTAAGCTTTATTACTTCTTTCTTAGGAAGAACTTCAAATGTTCCATCTTCTTCCATAGTGTCTAATTCAGCTAACTTGCTTATTCTTGCCTTTATAGTTGTAAAGTTAGTCATCATACCACCTAGCCATCTATTGTTAACAAAATGCATTCCACATCTTACAGCTTCTTCTTCAATAGCTTCTTGTGCTTGCTTCTTAGTTCCAACAAAAAGAACATCTTTTCCTTCTTCTGATACTGATCTTATGAAATCATAAGCTTCTTCAACTTTTTTAACAGTTTTTTGTAAGTCGATTATGTAGATTCCATTTCTTTCTGTAAAGATATATGGAGCCATTTTAGGGTTCCATCTTCTTGTTTGATGTCCGAAATGAACACCTGCTTCTAATAATTGTTTCATTGAAATAACTGACATAATATTTTCCCTCCTAGGTTTTTCCTCCACTATCGTCATATCTATAAAATACTTTTTCAAGCACCATTTTATAGATTGGATAATGTGTGTATTTTCTTACCTTTTGTAGTATATCACAAGCATTAATGCTATTCAACAACATTTTCAAATTTATATACTAAAATTTTATCTTTTTATTAATAGTAGTAAAATGGCATAGAATAATACTTCATAGACATATTATTATCATGTTTCATAAATTTTATACTGAATTAGATACTATAATTAACAAACACTACAATTAGTAAACACTATATTCATTAATAAATGCTTATACATCTATATAACAATCTCTATTAATTTTACTAACACATAAAAATAAGGTTTAGATTAAAAATAAATCCAAACCTTTAATACGTATTATATAAAACTTCTATCAACATCATATTTTTTATGATATTACGCAAAAAACACTACTTAATTTTCTTTAATTCATCCAATAACTTTTCGTTAAGTATTCTTATATGTGTACCTTTCATACCTAAAGATCTTGATTCAATAACACCAGCACTTTCAAATTTTCTAAGTGCGTTAACTATAACAGATCTAGTTATGCCTACTTTATCAGCTATCTTTGATGCTACAAGTAATCCTTCAGTTCCATCTAGTTCATTAAATATATGTTCTACTGCCTCTAGTTCTGAATAAGATAAAGTACCTATAGCAAGCTGAACAACAGCTTTCTTTCTTGCTTCTTCTTCGATTTCAACATGCTTTGATCTTAATATTTCCAATCCAATAATAGTAGCACTATATTCAGCTAAAACTAAATCTTCATCTGTAAAAATTTCATCAAATCTTGCAAGTAATAAAGTTCCTAGTCTTTCTCTATTTCCTATTATAGGAACAATAGTAGTTAACTTATTTTGTAATTCACAGTCTTTATCTTCATCATAAACACAAATGCCTTTATTAGTTAAATTTGAAAGAGTTTCATGAGTACCTAGAAGCTTGTTGTTATATTGTTCTGGAAATCTCATCTCATTTAAAACTTTATCTTTAATAATATCGCATTCAAATCCTGATGAAAAATTATGACCTAATATTTTTCCTTTTCTACTTATAATATATACGTTACATGTTAAAACATCACTTAGTAATTTGCATATATCATCAAAAACCACTGGTTCTGTTCCTGACTTTTGTAATATCTTATTTAACATTCTTGTTTTATTTAACAATGATGTCATTATTATTCCTCCCTATGCTTTCCTTACAATTTTATTTATATAAATAATAACCCTTACTCTCAGCTTTTCATCTTGAAGCCTTGTATGTAATTTTAAAACCTCATTAGTTGAATTGGTTAATCCATCCTACTAACAATTTAGACTTTTTGAAATATTTAGAATTATCATCTATCCATTAAATATAATAACATAACGAAAATTATTTTTCAACTGCGTTTTCATAAAATTCGACATATTAATTATTTTTTTTATCTATTTTAAAATATAGAATTAAATCATGCAAATTTAAACTCACTATACCAACAAAGAATGAGGCTTCCTGCTTCTTTTATGCCACAAGCTACTATTTCCGCAGACCTAACTACGGTAGTTTCTGTTGTAGTTAACTTTCAGAACCACAATTTGGTTTTAATTTATAAGTCTTAAAATCACTTTGGTTAAGAAATCTATTCCTAGATTAACAATCTTTTCATAAATTTTGGCAAGTTTAACCCCTATAACCTCCACCACTAGAGTACAAGATTTTACGGGCTGAATTATAAAATATCTTACTCCAATTTTAATTTTAGATATCTAAAATTAAAATTGAAGTAAGATATTAAAAAAATTTCAAATACATTTAGTGAATATTTATTTTTTACTATTGTGCATTGTTATCTTCACTTTTGCTATCAGTATTACTGGAAGGTTTATACTCTATATGCTTACATTCGGTGTTTGCACATTGCAAATAGTTTCCCTTTGTTTTACTATACTTCTTCATCATATAGCTATTGCAAACAGTACATTTTTCTTCAACGGGTTCAAACCAACTTACAAAATCACATTGTGGATAATTACTACAACCAAAAAACTTTCTGCCCTTCTTGCTTCTTTTAACTAATACCTTTCCATCACTACATTTAGGGCATTTTACATCAATTTCCTCTACTATAGCTTTTGTGTTCTTACATTCTGGATAACCTGGGCATGCTAGGAAGTCTCCAAATCGTCCATGCTTTATAACCATGTACTTTCCACAATTCTCACACTTTATATCTGTAACTTTGTCCTCAATAGTTACTTTTGCTACTTCTTTCTCTGCAGTTTCTATAGCTTCCTTCAACGGTTCAAAAAACTCATCTACTACCTGATTCCAATTCTCTTTACCGTCTTCAACATTATCTAGTTTTCCTTCCATATCTGCAGTAAATTCTACATCCACTATTTGTTTAAAATATTCGCTTACTATATTGTTAACTATATCCCCTAACTCAGTAGGCTTTAATGTTTTCTTTTCTCTTTCAATATACTTTCTTTCTAATAGCGTAGATACAATAGGTGCATAGGTACTTGGTCTTCCTATTCCATTTTCTTCAAGAGTCTTTACTAATGTAGCTTCTGAAAATCTAGGAGGCGGTTGAGTAAAATGCTGCTTACCATCTATAGACTTTTTCACAAGATTTTCTCCCTGCTCTAGTTCAGGCAAGTTTATATCATCACTTTCCTCTTCAGTAGCATATTCATATACTTTCATAAAACCATCAAATCTTATAATAGATCCACTTGCTTTAAGTCCATATTTTCCGTTTTCTATGTCTATAGATGTGACATCCATAATGCAAGAAGCCATTTGACTAGCTACAAATCTATTCCATATTAAAGTATATAACTTATATTGCTCATCCTTTAAATTCTCTTTAGCTATTTCAGGAGTTATACTTACATCAGTAGGTCTTATAGCTTCATGAGCATCCTGTGCATTCTTTTTCCCCTTAAAGTTTCTTGGCTCTTTTGGAATATAGTTATCCCCATACTTATCAGTAATGAAGCTTTTACACGCTTTCTGCGCTTCTACTGCTATTCTCACAGAATCTGTTCTCATGTATGTAATAAGTCCTACGGTACCATGTCCTTTAATATCTACACCTTCATATAGTTGCTGTGCTATAGACATGGTTCGTTTTGTAGAATAATTTAGTTTTCTATATGCATCCTGCTGCAGAGTACTAGTTGTAAAGGGTGGAAGTGGATTCTTGTTTTTAGCAGTCTTTTTTATATTTTTTACATTAAATTCTCCATTATTAAGATCTTCTATTATCTTATCTACTTCTTCTTTATTATTAATTTCTAATTTTTTCTTATTATAAGTTGTTAGTCTTACCGCAAAAGACTTTTTTGTATTTTTCTTATAAAGACTACACTCAACAGTCCAATACTCCTTAGGAACAAACTCTAAAACTTCATGTTCTCTATCACAAATCATTTTTAATGCTACAGATTGAACTCTTCCTGCACTTAAACCCCATTTTACTTTTCTCCAAAGTATAGGACTTATTTTATAACCAACTAGTCTGTCTAACACTCTTCTAGCTTGCTGAGCATTAACTAAGTTTGCATTTATTTCTCTTGGTTCTTTAATAGCATTCTTTATTGCATTCTTGGTAATTTCATGAAATTCTATTCTACATTTCTCTTGTTCTTCTAGCTTAAGAATATGAGCTAGATGCCAGGATATTGCCTCTCCCTCTCGGTCAGGGTCAGTTGCCAAGTAAATTTTTTCACTTTTTTTGGCTTCCTTCTTTAATTTATCTAATAATTCTCCTTTTCCTCTAATAGTTATATATTTAGGATTATATTCATTATCTATATCAACTCCCAATTGACTCTTAGGGAGGTCTCTTACATGTCCCATTGATGCTTCTACTACATAATTCTTACCTAAATACTTCCCTATAGTTTTAGCTTTGGCTGGTGATTCAACTATAACTAATTTTTGTCCCATCTTGTACTCCGGCCAGCATTACCTAAACCAGAGTTTCTGCACCCCCTTATTATTTAACTAATATAACTATATTACTATTCTTTTTACATTTACTAAATACTATTCTATATTTAAATAAATATACCTGATTTAAATTTGATTAAATTGGTTTAGCATTATAGTTTACTTTCCACTTTTGCATAATAATTACCTGCCAGACAAATTATTTCATTTCTAAGCTGTAATTCAAATAATACCTCATATAATCGTTTTATGTCAATATTAGTCTTCCTAAATATGTCATCTATATGTATAGGTGTATCTGATATAATAGTACACAAAGTTTTTTCAATGTCAATTAATTTTTTAATATTTTTATTAGAATTTTCTTTGTAAGGAGTATTCAAAATTTCAAATAAATCTTGAAAACCAGTAAAAGGATAGGCTCCATCCCTTATTAACTTATTTGTCCCTTTACTTTGATCAGAAAAAATTGATCCAGGAACAGCAACTACATCTTTTCCTTGCTCTGCTGCTAAATTTGCGGTAATAAGTGAGCCACTTTTTTCACTAGCCTCAATAACAATAACTACATTACTTAATGCACTAATAATTCTGTTTCTAACAGGAAAATTATAATTATTAGGCCTAGTACCAGGAAAAAACTCTGAAATTATACACCCATTTTCTAAAATACTATAATATAGCTTTTTATTTTCTTTAGGATATATTACATCAATACCGGAACCTAAAATTGCACATGTGTATCCTTTTCTTTCAATACAAGCACTATGAGCATAAGCATCAATACCTCTTGCCATACCGCTAATTATATTTACACTATTAGCCGCAAGCTCTTTGCTAATCAAACTTGCAACATTTCTTCCATAAATACTGCAGTTTCTTGATCCTACAATAGACGCACTAACAGCATGATTTAACTTATCTATATTCCCTTTGTAAAATAATACACTAGGGGAATCTTCATAAGCTCTTAGCTTTTTAGGATATCTTTCGTCATTAAAATTCACAATTTTCATACCCTCTTCAGAGGACTTTTTTAAAGCAGCTTCTAATTTTACAGTATCCCAAGCTTTTTTTAGTTCATGCTTAATTTTACTCTCTTCTTCATCATTAAATATCTTTCTGTTATTACAATTACAGTAATACCATATATCTTCAATGCTTTTAAATTCTTTTACTAATTTAAGTTTTACTTTGTTGGGTAGCTTAACCATACTAAACCACAGATCATATTTATTCATGTTTTTTCTCCTCTATATAGATTATTTTTTAATTTTTGTCACAATACATTATTTTTATTCATAAAAATATTTTAACTCTCCCCTAAATCCAAGAATTCTGTTTATTTCTATATATGAATATTAATAACTTTTGCTGAATTTTTTCAATTTCTATGTTATATTAGTATTTACTTGATTAATAATTAAAAAAACCTTCGAAATTAGAAATTAAAGATGTTATTTTACCTGTTAACTAAAGATAAAAATTTACACAACAAGTAAAAACTTTATTATTTACATGTAAAGGAGATAACTCTTATGGATAAATTGTTATTTGGTATATCTGGCCTTCCTATTGGCAATGGTAATGAAAAATTTAATTATACTTCTGCAATACCCTATTTAAAGTCTATTGGTTTAGATGCAATGGAACTTCCTTTTGTACGTTCTGTAAATATTACAGATAAAAATAAAGATATGGTATTAAAGGCAAAAATCGAAAATGATTTTTACTTATCCGCCCATGGTTCTTACTATATAAACCTAAATGCAGATGAGAATGAAAAACAGGAACAATCCATGGAAAGAATTTTGAAAGGAGCAGAAGGTTTATTAAAAGTTAAGGGTAGAAGTCTAGTCTTTCATCCAGGTTTTTATCTTAAAGATTCAAAAAAGGAAACCTACAACACAATCAAAGAAAATTTAAGTAAATTACCACAACTAGGAATAGATTACAGATTAGAAACCACAGGTAAGGGAACTCAGTTTGGAACTATTGAAGAATTAGTTTCACTTTGTAAAGAAGTTAAAACCTGTAAGCTATGTATTGACTTTTCTCATGTTCACGCTAGATATAATGGTAAACTAAAATCCTATGACGATTTTGCTGAAACCTTACAATTTATATCAGATGAACTAGGAAAAGCAGCCTTAGAAAATTTACATATGCATATATCAGGAATTAATTACGGTGAAAAAGGTGAAAAAAATCACCTACCGCTAGGAGAAAGTGATTTTAAGTATATTGATTGTATGAAAGCCTTGAAAGATTTTCATGTAAAAGGCTGCATTATATGTGAAAGTCCTATTCTTGAGAAAGATGCTTTATTATTAAAAGCAACTTACGAAAAAGTATAAATATTTAAAAGCACAGATATCTTAGCTGTGCTTTTCTATAATGCTTGTTTTTTAAACTAAGCTTAATAAGCTTAATTTCATGCTTTTAAATATTATATTAATTATATTATTTCTTCATTTAAAAACCTTCTATATTGCAAAGCTTCAATTATATCAATTTCATCTATACTATCATGTTCATTTAAATCCGCTATAGTTCTAGAAACCTTTAGTATTCTACTATAAGCTCTGGTACTCAAATTATACTTGTCATAAATTCTCTCTAGAATTTTATTAGTCTTTTCAGTTAACTTACAGTGCTTTCTTATAAGCCTTCCATCCATCTGAGAGTTACAATATATACTTTCCTTTGAAAATCTATGCTTTTGAATTTCTCTTGCTTTTTCAACTCTATCTCTAATATCCTTTGAGGTTTCCCCTTTGGTTTTATTTTTTATGTCTTTATAAGCTAAAGTATTTACAAATGTGAACAGATCAATTCTATCTAACATTGGACCAGATAATTTACTTATATATCGCTTTTTTTCATAATCACTACAGGTACACTGCTTATTTGACCCTAGAAAACCACAATAACACGGATTAGCTGAAAGTATTACCATACAATTACAAGGATAAGTCACCGTACCTGATACTCTACAAACCTTAACTATTTTATCTTCTATTGGCTGTCTTAAAACTTCTAGAACACTTTTTTTAAACTCTAATACTTCATCTAGAAAAAGAACTCCATTATGAGCAAGAGATACTTCTCCAGGCATTAAATTGCTTCCTCCACCAACTAAAGCTGTTGCTGTTGTGGTATGGTGGGGACTTCTAAAAGGCCTTTCAAACATCAGTCCTCGTTTTTCATCTAAGTTTCCAGATACACTGTATACTTTTGTTACCTCTAAAGCTTCTTCATAATGAAGCATTGGTAATATGGTTGGAATTCTTTGTGCTATCATGGTTTTACCTGATCCTGGTGGACCAATCATGGCCAAATTATGGCTACCTGCTGCAGCAACTTCTACAGCTCTTTTACAACTTTCTTGCCCTATTACATCTTCAAAATCTATGGTATTTTCATAATTACTATTACATCCTTTGTATGTATAAGGCATTAAATCTCTATATTTTATGTATGCTACTACTTCTTTTAAGTTTTCAAAAGGATAAACCTTGCCTTGTTTAATTGCTGAGCATTCTTCAGCATTATCTAAAGGAACAATAAAGTTATCTATGCTATTTCTTATTCCTTCTATTGAAATAGGTAACATACCTCTAACCTTTTTAAGTTCTCCAGATAAAGACAACTCTCCGGTAATTAAAAACTTATCTGCATCTTCAAAGCTGATTTGATTTGTAGCAATTAAAATACCTATGGCTATAGGTAAATCAAATAATGCCCCTACCTTTCTTATATCCGCTGGAGCAAGATTAATAATTATTCTATTTATAGGAAATTCAAAGCCTGAATTCACTATTGCTGCTCTTACCCTATCTCTAGATTCTTTTACTGAAGTATCTGCAAGACCTACTATATTAAAACAAGGCAAACCTCTTTCTATGTCTACCTCTACGGATACAATTACTCCATCTATACCATTAAAAGCTGCTGTAGTAATTTTAACTGCCATAATATCACCTCTGTTAGATTCTTGACAATTAAAATTACTTATATACAGTTTTTTAAAATCAAGGCTATAAATATCAATGAAGCAGAATTTAAGGATATTCAGTAATATCAATCGTATTTACAAAACCCAGTAATATTGCTAAAATTAAAACATGACAATACTTTATTTTCATCAAAACCATTCCTACTTATTATTTGATTTTGTATATTTAAAATTCATAACTAGAAAGTTGTTATTTAAGCATAATTAACTAAAAATTCTGAAACCAAAAGGCTTTTATTTATAATTGCAAATATATATATTTATTGTTACTAGCCTTACTAAATTTATATAAGTTTTAAATATAGTTAACTATATTTTGTAAAACTCTTTATATATTTAGTTAAATTGGTTAAAATATACATATAAATATATAGATTATATTGAAAGGAGCGAATTTATGCATTCTTTTAACAAGGATATAGGTTCCCTGGGCGAAGAGATTGCTGAAACTTACTTAAGACAAATAGGTTACACTGTTCTAGATAGAAACTTTAGATGTAAAATAGGTGAAATAGATATTATAGGACGTGACCAAGACTATATATGCTTCATAGAAGTAAAAACACGATATGGATCAATATATGGAAACCCCTGTGAATCTGTTACTTATTCTAAACGCCGTAAAATTTATAAGACTGCTGAAGCCTATATTATGCGTAAAAAACTTTTTAAATTCAATTTTAGATTTGACGTCATAGAAATTATACTAAATCACTATAATAATATACCCTCTATAAGGCTTATTAAAGATGCTTTTCAATTGTAAATTTATTGAACTTTACTAATATATATAGAATGACACTTTTTATATAAAAAGTGCCATTCTGGTAAAACCATATTATATTATGTTTTTCAAAAAACTTAATCTATGTAGTTTACAAGTACCATATTTTTTTATGGCTTGAATATGCTCTTCAGTACCGTATCCAGCATTGTTGTTAAAACCATAACTAGGATAAGTCTTAGAATATTCTTTCATCAAATCATCTCTATAAACCTTTGCAATTATAGAAGCACAAGCTATACTTGCACTTTTAGCATCACCTTTTATTACAAATTCATTATCCATGTTTAGGTTTTTTACAGAATACCCATCAGATATTACAAAGTCTGGAGTAATCTTTAATCCTAATACTGCTCTTTTAAGCACTTCATTATTACACCAAGCGATTCCTCTGTCATCAATTTCTGAACTATTTATAACAGAAATATTATAATCCACTGCTTTTTCTTTTATTAATCTAGATAAACTTTCTCTATTTTTCTGAGAAAGCTTTTTTGAATCCTTGATTCCTAGTATTAATTCTCTATCTTCTTCATATCTTAGTTTTAATATAACAGCGGCAGCAGCAATAGGACCTGCTAAAGGTCCTCTACCAACCTCATCTACTCCAGCAACATATATGTGATTACCAAAGCCTTTATCAAAATCATACATAGATTTAACTCTATGGATTTCCTCTTGCTTTTTTATTAGGAATTTCTCTAAATGCTCTCCTAAACCTTGGATATTTTTTCTGCTATCTTTCTTCAAATACTCTATAGTATTAGAAAACTTTTCATTTTCAAATTCAAAATAATTATTTTCAAGATGTAATATGTATGTTTTCGCTGTAGTAAAGTTAACTTTACTACTATCCTCAAACAAATGTTTTTCTATTTCATAAAAGCTCTTATCTAATATATCTATTTTCACTTATTTTGTTCTCCAATTTACTAAATGTTATATTAGGCATCTGAAAAAAATAACAACTCAATTTTAACCAGGGAATTTTGAGTAAGACAAGGCGGCAGGTGACCTCAATAGTTGGACTATTAACGGGTTCTGCCAACGCAGTATTACACAAAATTACCCGTTAAATTGGCTAGTTATTTTTTTGAAGATGCCTTAATAGAATTCTTGCTTCAGTGGAAGCCTTACTCTCTCTGAAACTTAGTCATGGAATAAAATGTTGTTACGGTCTTTCTAATGAAATAGGTCCCAACTTTCCTCCCCTAAATTCATCTAAAAGCATAACCGCTACTCTATTATAATCTATTTCTCCTCCAGAGATTACTGCCCCTCTTTTTCTTCCTATGTTATTCATGTTCTCCAGTGGATCTTCACTTAATTCCTGGAGCTTATATCTTGTCATTAGTCTGTCACCATAGTTTTTTTGCAGTTCTTCTATAAGTCTAAGTGCAAGACCTTCTATATCTAGTATTTCGTCTTTAATTGCCCCTGTAAAAGCTAAGTTGATTTGAGTTTCTTCGCTTTCCAGTTTAGGCCACAATATTCCAGGTGTATCCATAAGTTCAATGTCTAACTTTGTTTTTATCCATCGTCTACTTTTTGTTACTCCTGGTTTATCACCTGTTTTTGCTATATTACTTTTTGCCATTTTATTTATGAATGAAGACTTCCCAACGTTAGGTATGCCAACAACCATAACTCTATCTACTATTTTAACAATCCCTTTGTTTTTCATTCTTTCATGCTTTTCTTTTAGAAGATCATTTAGTAAGGGTTTGATATTTCTCAATCCCTCTCCAGTGATGCAATTTACTCCAATTACTCGGATATTCTCTGTTGAAAGGCTTTTTATCCACTCTTTAGTGATTTTTTCTTCACATAAATCACTTTTATTTAATAGTATTACTCTAGGTTTATTACCACATATATCATCAACATCTGGATTTTTACTAGATCTAACTATTCTTGCATCTCTTATTTCTATTACAGCATCAACCAGTTTTAAGTTTTCCTTAATTTCTCTTCTAGTTTTCGCCATATGTCCAGGAAACCAATTAATAGCCATATAATTCTTCCTTTCTATGTGTTAACGCCAAAAGGGTTATTTTAACTAATTTTAATTATTTCTATTTATAGGATTTCTAGCTCTAAACTTAACTTATACGTAGGAATATGTTGACAAAGCTGAAGCACATTTAAAAACTTTTTTATCAGTCTTAGCGAAGTGTTTTAGAAAACCTTAGAACCTTATATATGGTGAAAAGCCTAAATGGCTTTTCACCAGCGACTTATCAATGGTAATTGATAAGTCGGTCCGACAGAGCGCAGCGAGTTTATATAAGGTTCTTGTAAATTTATAATGAAACTCCTCTTCCTTCCGTCAGAGGAGTACTCACAGAGTAAGCGACCATATCAAAATCACAGATTTTGTATGTCTGCTTAACCGATTCGCACAAAATCACAGATTTTGGCTCTCTGCTTAAACACGAACTTTAGACTGATTAAAAGTTTTTAACGTGCTGAAGTTTGGCAACATATTCGGTCGTGTAAGTTAAGTTTCCAACTAGGAACCTATATATCTTAAGGTTCCAACCCTACTAAATGGATATATTCTCAGTGCTGCTCTTCCTACCACCATTTTATAGTCTATAAAGCCTACATCTAAAAATCTACTATCTCTACTGTTATTTCTATTGTCTCCTAATACAAAAACTGTATTCTTAGGTACTGTAACCTCGCTAAAATCACGCATATTTTGCTCAAGAATATATGGTTCATCCTTAGGTTTATCATTTATGTACAACTTATTATCTATTATCTTTACCTTATCTCCACCTACAGCTACTACTCTTTTAATAAACTTTTCCTTTGGGTCTGCAGGATACTTAATTACTACTATATCACCTGGTTTAGGTACTCTAAAATAATAACTTACCTTCTCTACAATAAGTCTATCTTTATTATTAAGGGTAGGGTCCATGGAGTGTCCATCTACACTTACAGTTTCAAACACAAAAGTTATAATTAAAAATGCAGCTATTATAGCTATAATTATAGATTTCCCAAGTTCTATCAATTCTTTTAACAATATATTCACCGCCTTAACATACAAAAAAGGGACTTACAAAAGCCCCGTTTTTATCTTAATATTTCTTTTACTTTTGCAGCCTTACCAACTCTAGTTCTTAGGTAGAATAGTTTAGCTCTTCTTACTTTACCTCTTCTTACTACTTCAATCTTTTCTATTATAGGTGCGTTTACAGGGAATGTTCTTTCAACTCCAACGTTGTAAGCTACTCTTCTTACTGTGAAAGTTTCTCTTAAACCACCATTTTGTCTTTTTAATACTGTTCCTTCGAAAACTTGAATTCTTTCTCTGTTTCCTTCTTTGATTCTTACATGAACCTTTACAGTATCACCCACGTTAAATTGTGGTAAATCAGTTCTAATTTGTTCAGCTTCTATTGCTCTTATTACTTCTAACATTGTGCATTACCTCCTAATTATTATTCGACGTTCTTGCCCAGCATTCTGCAGACAGCGGAGCGCCTGTGTAGCACAAAATTTATTGTATCATATACATATATTTTTATCAATACACAATTTGACTTTTACCAAACTTTATCTTCCTTCAAATAACATTTTTTTATCTTCTTTCGAAAGGTTTATTTGTTTAAATAAATCAGGTCTTCTTTCTTTTGTTATTTTTAAGGACTGGAGTCTTCTCCACTTTCTTATATTTTCATGATGTCCTGAAACTAATACCTTAGGTACATTTTCTCCTTCAAAGCATTCAGGTCTTGTATATTGTGGATATTCTAATAAACCATTATAAAAGGATTCTTCTGTATAACTTTCACTACTTGAAAGTACTCCTGGTATAATCCTACATATACTATCTATAACGGGTATACAGGCCATTTCACCACCAGTGAGGACAAAATCACCTAAGGATATTTCCATATCTATGTACTTATATACTCTTTCATCTATACCTTCGTAGTGTCCACAAAGAAATATTAATTCATTTTCTTTAGCTAATTCTTTAGATATTTCTTGATTAAAGGTTTTTCCTCTAGGTCCTAAAAAGATAATTTTACCTTTGTTAAGTTGTTTTGCTGCTCTTATGGAATCTACTATGGGCTGAGCAGTCATAACCATGCCCGCACCACCGCCATAGGGATAGTCATCAACTTTCTTATGTCTATCTAAAGTATAATCTCTTATATTAAGTGTATTTATATTTATAATTCCTTTTTGCTTGGCTTTTCCAATTATACTATGATTAAATATATCAAACATTTCAGGAAATAAGGTTAAGATATCTATTCTGCAAGCCATGTTTTCACCGGTTTAATTAGAATTTTCTTATTTTCTACGTCTATATCAAGTACAATCTCCTTAAGCACAGGAATTAAAAGCTCCTTACCTTCTTTAATCCAATACACATCATTATTACGTGTATGAATTACATCGTAAATTTCCCCAAGATCTAGTCCATCCTCATCTACTACTCTGCAGCCGATTATATCAGCAACATAATATCTACCTTCTGGTAGTTTTACTGCATCTTCTCTAGAAACCTCTAAGTACTTTTCTTTACATTTCATAGCATCTTCTATAGAATCTATTCCTTCTATTTTTAATATAACCTTATCATTTTGCAATTTGCACCATACTACCTGTTTTTCAACGCCATCTATATAAACTTTTTTCAGCTTTCTAAATCTTTTTATATCATCAGTCAAAGGATAGACTTTCAATTCACCTTTAATACCATGTGTATTTATTATTTGTCCAACAGTTAAAAATTCCTTCATATTATATAGCCTCCTAGTTATAGATTTCCTTAGGTCTTATTATAGCCAAATAATACTATTTTAGATACTAGTAATTTTAAGGTATCTGAAAAAAATAACAAGTCAATTTTAACGAGGGAATTTTGCGTAAGACAAGGCGGCAGAACCCGTCAATAGTTGAACTATTAACGGGTTCTGCCAACGCAGTATTACACAAAATTACCCGTTAAATTGGCTTATTATTTTTTGAAGATGCCTCTAATACCTTATAAATAATATAAGAGTTAGGTAACCCTAACTCTTATATTATTTCCACAACAACTCTTTTGTTTTCTTTCGTAGCTGCTGCCTTAACAACAGTTCTTATAGCCTTAGCTATTCTTCCCTGTTTTCCAATTACTTTTCCCATATCATCTGGTGCAACTTTAAGTTCGAGAATTAAAGATTGCTCTCCAGCAATTTCATTAACCTGAACCATATCTGGGTTATCAACTAATGACTTAGCTATAATTTCAACTAATTCCTTCACTCAATACACCCCCAGTTATTACTTCTGGTTTAATCCAGCTTTTGTGAAAAGTCTTTTAATAACATCTGTTGGTTGAGCACCATTCTTTATCCATTGAACAGCTTTTTCTTCATCAACTTTGATAGTAGCTGGTTCAGTTGTTGGATTGTAGTAACCTATTTCTTCTACGAATCTACCATCTCTTGGAGATCTTGAATCTGCTACAACTATTCTATAAAACGGAGCTTTTTTAGCACCCATTCTTCTTAATCTGATTTTTACTGCCATTAGTATCACCTCCTTCAAGTAATTGTGTATATAAATTTATCTGTAAAACTATTAAATATATTAAAGATTATTAAAAAGGCATTTTTCCAAACATTCCTTTTTTAAATCCTTTTTGCATACCCTTCATTTGTTTCATCATTTTCTTCATATTTTCAAAATCTTTTAAAAGCTTATTAATCTGCTGTATAGTAGTTCCTGATCCTTGAGCTATTCTCTTTTTTCTAGAAGGAGATCCGCTTACCAATGATGGATTTCTTCTTTCCTTAATAGTCATAGAGCTGATAATAGCTTCTATCTTTTTTAATTCCTTCTCACTTCCGCTTAAATCTACTCCCTGCAATTCCTTGGTATTTACTCCAGGAATCATTTCTATGAGTTTATTGAGAGGCCCAAGCTTTTTCATTTGCTGCATAGATGAAAGAAAGTCTTCTAAATTAAACTCTTGACTCATCATTCTGCTTCCTAGTTTTTTAGCTTCTTCTTCATCTATGGATTGTTGTGCCTTTTCAATAAGGGAAAGCACATCACCCATACCTAGTATTCTTGATGCCATTCTGTCAGGGTGAAACACCTCTAAATCGTTCATTTTTTCCCCAACACCTATAAACTTTATAGGTTTACCAGTCATGGCTTTTATAGACAGAGCTGCTCCGCCTCTTGTATCACCATCTAGCTTTGTCAATATTACACCGGTTATATCTAATTGATCATTGAAACTGTTGGCAACATTAACAGCATCTTGACCAGTCATAGAATCAACCACCAGTAATATTTCACTCGGGTCAAGACTTCCTTTGATGTCTTTAAGCTCATCCATTAATTCTTCATCTATATGCAGTCTACCTGCTGTATCTATTATAACTACATTTAATCCATTATTCTTTGCATATTCTAATGCACCTTTTGATATATCTACAGCTGTTACCTTATCTCCCATGGTAAAAACAGGCACATCAATTTGCTTACCTACTACCTGTAACTGCTTAATAGCTGCAGGTCTATATATATCACAAGCGGCTAAAAGTGGTTTCTTATTTTTCTTCCTAAGCTGCAGTGCAAGCTTTCCAGCCATAGTAGTTTTACCAGCACCTTGCAGACCAACTAACATTAAAATAGTTATACCTGTGGAAGAATACTGAATACCATTTTCGCTAGTTCCCATCAAATTTTTAAGTTCTTCATTAACTATTTTTATAACCTGCTGTGCAGGAGTCAAACTCTGGAGAACTTCCTCTCCAGTACACTTTTCACTAACGCTTTTTATAAAATCTTTTACTACCTTATAATTAACGTCTGCTTCTAGAAGTGCAAGTTTTACTTCTCGCATAGCATCTTTTATATCTTTTTCTGAAAGCTTACCTTTACCTCTAAGCTTTTTTAAAGTTTCTTGAAGCTTGGAAGCTAATCCTTCAAAAGCCATGCTATTCCTCCTAAAAATTATCTATTATATATTCCTTAACTTGTTGTAGTATTTTTGAGCTTTCACTGTCACTTACATTTATCAAATTGGTTAACTTTAAAAGATGGGCCTTAGCCTCTTCCAATTTTAACCTTTGTTCCATCAAGCCTAATCTATCTTCATATTGCATCAGCAGCTTATGACACCTTTTTATAATATCATGTACTGCTTGGCGACTAGTGTTTGTAATTTCAGATATTTCCGCTAAAGATAAATCATCATTATAATATAAATCCATAATATCTTTTTGCTTATCTGTTAAAAGCTCACCATATAAATCTAACAATATAGAAAGTTGCACTCTTTCTTCCATAAGATATTCTGCAACACAACGCTGCAATCTCACTTCCTTAACTCTTATTGAATGAAAATCTAATTTCTCAACCCAACGAGTTATATAATATCAAACTTCAGAATTGATGTCAAGTATTTCTACTTAACACTTTCTAATTAATTTTAAAATAAAGCTTCTGCAAATTCCCTTGGATTAAATTCCTGTAAATCATCTATGCCTTCTCCTACGCCTATCAATTTAACAGGAATATTTAAGCTATGTTTAATAGAAATAACTATTCCGCCTTTAGCTGTTCCATCTAATTTTGTTAATATTATACCGTCAATAGGGCATACTTCCATGAATTGTCTAGCTTGTTGCACTGCATTTTGACCAGTTGTTGCATCAAGAACTAAAAGAGTTTGTCTATTAGCCTCACTATATTCCCTATCTATAACTCTATTTATTTTACCAAGTTCATCCATAAGATTCTTTTTATTATGAAGTCTTCCTGCAGTATCACAAATAAGCACATCAACTTTTCTAGCCTTTGCTGCCTGGACTGCATCAAATACTACCGCTGCAGGGTCTGATCCCTCTTGGTGCTTTATAATATCTACTCCTGCTCTATTGCTCCAAATTTCCAACTGATCAATAGCTGCAGCTCTAAAGGTGTCAGCAGCAGCCATTAATACTTTATAGCCTTGATTTTTCAGTTGTGAAGAGACTTTTCCTATAGATGTGGTTTTTCCAACTCCATTTACACCTATAATCAGAATAACTTCAGGAGTTTTTTCAGGCTTTATACTGCCTTTATCTTCACCTAATATATCAATAATAACTTCTTTTAAACACCCAGCAACTAAAGAAGGATCTTTTATTTTTTTCTCTCTTATCTTCTGTTTTAATCTATCCATAATATCTAAGGTAGTATCAACACCTATATCTGCTGTTATCAATATTTCTTCCAATTCTTCATATAAGTCCTCATCTATAGTCATAGCTCCACTGAGCATATCTGTTATTCTTTCTGTAAAGTTATCTTTTGTTTTTGTAAGTCCTTCTTTTAGTTTATTAAAAAAACCTCCAAACATTTGTTTTCCTCCTGTATTTAAATCTATTTATCTTAGGCATCTGAAAAAAATAACAAGTCAATTTTAACGAGGGAATTTTGCGTAAGACAAGGCGGCAGGTCCCGTCAATAGTTGGACTATTAACGGGTTCTGCCAACGCAGTATTACACAAAATCACCCGTTAAATTGGCTAGTTATTTTTTTTCAGATGCCCTAAGAAGCTTCTTTACTAAAATCAACAGAAACTACCTTGGATATTCCTTTTTCCTCCATGGTAATGCCATAAAGTGCATCACTAGCTTCCATAGTTCCTTTTCTATGTGTTATTACAATAAACTGTATATTTTCAGAAAACTTTTTTAAAAATTCTGCATATCTGCTAACATTAGCGTCATCTAAAGCTGCTTCTATTTCATCTAATATGCAAAATGGAGTAGGCTTCATTTTTAAAATAGCAAAAAGCAGTGCTATAGCTGATAATCCTTTTTCTCCACCGGACATTAAGTTTATATTCTGTAATTTTTTACCTGGTGGTTGAACGGTTATATCTATGTTGCCAGTAAGCTCATCTCCATTTGTCAGAATTAAATCTGCACTTCCTCCTTTAAAAAGCTCATTGAAGGTTTCATTAAAATTTTTCCTAAGCTTATTAAAGTTTTCATTGAATACTATCTTCATTTTTTCTGTCATTTCGTTTATCACATCAGTTAATTCTTGCTTTGCCTTTACCAAATCTTCTCTTTGAGCACTCATAAAGTTAACTTTTTCTATTAAATCCTTATATTCATCAATGGCTCCAAGGTTTACTACTCCAAGAGAAGATATATTATTCTTTAAACTTATAATATCTTTCTTATAGTCATCTATATTTTGTATATCTACTTTATATTCTAGCGCTTCCGCATAAGTAATTTCTAGTTCTTCATTGAGCTTAGTATATAATGCTTCCTTCTCTGTAGTAGTTTTTGCTAAAGCAACTTGTTCCTTATGCAACTGCTCTTCTTTTTTATTTATTACTAGATTTATACTTTCTAATCTTTCTGTGTCTATTTTAATTTTTTCCTTTATCTTAATTATTTCTACATCCTGCTCTTTAATCTTTTCTTCCATATCTAAGATAAGTTTTTCAATGTTTATCAACTGATCTTCATTATGCTGGATTTGAAGCTTACATCTATATATATCTTCTTGAGAACTTTTATTTTCTACACTCATAGCAGCTTGTTTTTGCTTAAGCTCATCTATTGTATTATTTATATTATTTAAGGCTTCGCTTTTACTTAATACATTTTCATCTATTTTAGCTCTCTTTATCTTTGTTTCTGTAAACTTCTCTTTTATGGCTTCTATTTCATTACTCTTATATTTTAATGTATCTTCTAATTCCACAATTAAGTTATCGTTCTCTTTTTGTTTGTTAGAAAGCTTTTCTAGCTGTTCCTCTTTTTCTTTTAAATCTTTATAACCATGATTAACTTTTTCATTTATCAAATCTATTTCATTATTTGATATCTTTAAAGTTTCTCTCAGTTTCTCACTTTCACTATCAATAGTGTTTATTTTTCCTTTTATTTTTGTAATTTCAATATTTTCATGATATATTTCATCTTTTAAATTCAGATTTTCTTCATCTAAAAGCTTAATATTTTTTCTATAACTTTGTATTTCGGAGTTTAAGTTATTTATATTTTCACTATTGTCTTTTATCTTTATACTTAACTCCTCAATCTCTCTTTTTCTTCCTATTATATTAGTTCCTTTATTATATAAGCTTCCTCCAGTTAAAGATCCTCCTGGATTCACAACTTCACCTGATAATGTAACTATCTTAAGACTATAGTTACTGTACTTAGCTATATTAAGAGCACTGTTCATATCTGTGCATATTATAGTTCTGCCCAGTATGTATTCAATTGCATTAGTAAATATTTTATCATAACCTATTAATTCACTGGCAATACCAACATATCCATTTAGTTTATCTATACCTTTACTTGTTAAGGCTTTTTTACCTTTAACTATTGTAAGTGGAAGGAAAGTGGCTCTACCTATATTGTTATCCTTTAAATACTTTATAAGTGTTTTAGCAATATTTTCATCACTGGTTATGATATCTGAAATAGCACCACCTAAGGCTATTTCTATAGCTATTTCCAAATTTTTTTCCACATGAATAACTTCACCTAATACAAAACAACTTTCTTTATCTATATTAGTTTTACCTTTACTCACATCATTCATGAGAGTTTTTACGGCTCTATTGTAGCCTTCATATTGTTTATCTAGGTTAACAAGCATATTATGACTTGCCTCTAACTTACTTTGATTATTTGTTAACTGTCTCAGTTGATTTTCTTTATCAGATAAATTATTTGTCATACCACAGATCTGTTGCTTGTTATTCTTTATTCTATGTTCAAGTTCCTGTATCTTAACCTTGATATGTTCAATCTGTGCTAAGAAAGCATCTTTAGTGCTAGAATTGATCTTAATTGAGTGTACATAACTTTCACAGGAATTTTTTATACTATCAGCTTTTTCCTTAAGTAACTGTATATCATTTTTTACAATAGCTATATTGTTTTTTAAGTTTGATATAATGCTTAGATATTCTATTTGATCATTCTTTAAATTCTTTATTAAATGATCCTTATCTGAAATATCTAAGGTTGCATTTTTTATATCATCTTCAAAGGTAACTATTTGTTTATTTATTTCCTTTTGCTTTTCTCTTAAAATACTAATTTCTTTATCCTGAATGCTTTTAGTTGATAACGCTGTGTCTAACTTATAAGTAATTTCATCCAGCTCTTTAGAATTTTTCAAAATAAATTTATTTAAGTTTTCTAACCTCTCACCTAAAAGCTTTGTTTCTGATTGCATTTGTTGCTTTCTAGATTTATTATCGTAGTATTGCTTTTTATAGTTGTCAGCTCTTAAACTTTCATTTTCAAAATTTTTATTTAACAGTTGGATTCTATTTTTAAGTTCACTGCACTCACAATTTAATTCTTCATTATTTATATTTAAGGCGTTAATAGAGCCTTCAATTTTATCTATGCTCTCTTGCACATTCTTTATAGAATAAATTACTACATTTATCTCTTTTCCTTTAAGCTCTTCTGAAAGCTTTACAAACTTTTTTGCTTTTTCATTTTCAATACGTAAGGGTTCAAGTCTTTCTTCATAAGTACCTAAAATATCATCTATTCTAACAAGATTAGCTTCTGTATTTTCTAACCTTTTCTGAGCCTCTTCTTTTCTCCATTTAAACTTTACTATGCCCGCTGCCTCTTCTAGAAGACTTCTTCTTTCTTCTGGTCTGCCGCTTAAAACCGCTTCTATTTTTCCTTGACCAATTATTGAATAGCCTTCTTTCCCTATACCTGTATCCATGAAAAGCTCATGAATATCTTTAAGTCTGCATTGAGTGTTATTTATGTAATACTCACTGTCACCTGACCTGTATAGTCTTCGAGATATAGTTACATCCGTATACTCTAGAGGCAATTTTTTATCTTGGTTATCTAAAGTTAATGATACTTGACATAAACCTACTGGTTTTCTAAACTGAGTACCAGCAAAAATTACATCTTCCATCTTGCCGCCTCTTAAGCTTTTTACACTTTGCTCACCTAATACCCATCTTACAGCATCGGATACATTGCTCTTGCCACTACCATTAGGACCTACAATTGCCGTTACACCATTTTTAAAAATTAATTCCGTTTTATCTGCAAAAGATTTAAAACCTCTTACTTCAATGGATTTCAAATACATTCCAAGTACACTCCTTATCTTTGAAATATCATTGGAAGCAAGCTAACTATAAACACAAGTACTACAAAAAATATTAAAACCTTTGTCATCTTATCGCGGGTTTTCTTTTTCATGTACTAACACTCCTTAAAAACTATATTTATATAAAAAATATTTTTTTCAGATGCCTAAATAACATGCTTAAACCTTGGTGTCCAAACTTCTTAATATAGTTTATATTATATTAAACAAAATATCAATCGTAAAATAAAAAACCCTGCTGTACGCAGAGTCTTAAAATTATATAATATTCATTTAATATTTATCTTGGCTCAACAATAAATTTTATGGCTGTTCTTTCCTCTCCTTCAATAGTTATCTCTGAAAAAGCTGGAACAACTACTAGATCAATACCATTGGGTGCCACAAACCCCCTAGTAATTGCTATAGCCTTTACAGCTTGGTTCACTGCTCCCGCTCCAACCGCCTGCACCTCAGCTGAAGAGTTATCTCTGAGTACGGCCGCTAAAGCCCCTGCTACTGATTTTGGCTGTGATTGAGCTGATACTTTTAATACTTCCATTTTTATTTCCTCCCTACAAACATTGTTATATTCATAGGATATCTATTCTATATAATATCTAAATTTCCTTCTTTATGTTTTTTTGCCATATATTCATAAATTGACAACTTTTTAAAATTTTCGCCCTGTTTTAAAATTAACTCCCCTCTCGATAATGTTTTATCTTGAATAACCTGAACATTTGTTGTCTTTAATTGTTTTTTCATGTCATAAAAAAATTTCTTTTTATCAGCATACAACTTAGATATGTCTTTTTCATTTATCCTAATCACGATTTTATCTTGGCATACTGGGGAAACCTCATCTAAAATTAAGTTGTTGAATATACTTCCCTCAACTAATTCTCTGAAAGCAGGGTGGAAAGGTCCCGCAACTATTTCTTTTCCTTCATTTATTTCTTCTGTAGGCTGAAGTCCTATTCTAATAACATTTATGTTATTTGCTGTAAGCATACAATAAAGTTTCCTTGATATTTCAACAGCTTCGTAAAGTTCATAGGGTTTATAGCTCTTCATATTATACATTTTCTCCATAGGTGTATTCTTTATAACTAAAGCTGGATACAGCCTATATATATCTGGTTTCATAGCTATAGAACTTTTAACAGTTTCTATATCTTTCTCAAAGCTGTCTCCGGGAAGTCCAAGCATTACCTGATGTCCTAGTACAAAGCCGTATTCTTTTATAAGACTAGAAGCACGGATTACATCTTCTTTAGAATGACCTCTACCTGATTTTAAAAGTACTTCTTCATCTAAGGACTGAATTCCTAGTTCTATTATATCTACGGAGTAATTTTTTAGATTAGCTAATATTTCATCATTTATATAATCAGGTCTAGTTGATAAGTGTATATAGTCTATGGCTTTTTTATCTTTATATTCTTTAGCCACTGACAAAAGTTCTCTCTGTCTCTCTATTGATATAGCAGTAAAAGTCCCTCCGAAAAATGACACTTCTATAATTGAATCTTTTCTATCAATAGTACTTAAATATTCTTCTATAGTTCTTCGCGTAAATTCTGAATCTATTTTTTCCATATTACCAGTAATGGTATTTTGATTACAAAACACGCAGTTATGTGGACATCCTTCATGTGATACAAATATTGGTATTATATAATGTTTCTTATGCATTACGTTCCTCCAAAATTCTTAATGCTTCTTGAGCTGCATGCTGTTCTGACTCCTTCTTACTATAGCCAATACCACTGCCTAAAATTTTACTGTCCACAGAAACTTGAGTGTAAAACTTCCTTCTGTGAGGTGGCCCTTCGTATTTAGTCAGAGAATATTCTATACACACATCCCCATTCTGCTGCATGGTTTCCTGGAGTTTAGTTTTATAATCTAATATTATTTTATTCTTTATGGCTTTCTCTATAGTATCTTTAAAATTTTCTATTATAAAACTTTTGGCTTTTTCAAAGCCCAACTCTATATACACTGCAGCAATTATAGCTTCTACGCAATCCGCTAATATAGAAACCCTTTCTCTTCCACCTGTAAGTTCTTCTCCTTTACTCATCTTTATATATTTTCCAAGCTGCCACCTTTTAGCTATTTCATAAAGAGAATTTTCACATACAATTAAGGATCTTCTCTTTGTAAGCTCTCCCTCTGACTTATTTCCATAGTTGATGAATAAGTATTCAGATACGCTTAACTGAAGTACAGAATCTCCAAGAAACTCTAGTCTTTCATTGAATTTAACGTTTTTCTTACCATTAGCATAAGAACTATGCGTTAATGCTTCTCTTATCAAATCTCTA
The DNA here is from genome assembly GCF_014231265.1 of Clostridium sp. DJ247. Taxonomy (NCBI): domain Bacteria; kingdom Bacillati; phylum Bacillota; class Clostridia; order Eubacteriales; family Clostridiaceae; genus Clostridium; species Clostridium sp. DJ247. The sequence goes on from NZ_JABAIW010000002.1 coordinate 60,256, forward strand.
TTGTTAAAATGTATATTTAATATGTTTTCTAATTCCTCAAATTTAATAATTTTATTGAAACTCATTACGTTAACTCCTTCTAGAAGTTTATCCTTCAGTTTGTTCTTCCTAGAATAAACAAATTCAAGGATAAACTCATTAATCTTTGAATAATAATTACGAGTAAATTTAAAGTCCCGTATATAAACGGGACTTTATGTTCTCTTACTCTTCTACATGAGTCTTTATGTACTCAACTACATCTCCAACAGTAGCTATTTTTTCAGCATCTTCATCTGGTATTTCTAAATCAAACTCTGTCTCCAAAGCCATAATTAATTCAACTATATCAAGTGAATCCGCACCAAGATCATCAACGAAAGATGATTCCATTGTAACTTCTTCTGTATCAATACCAAGCTGATCAGATATTATATTTTGAATTTTATCAAACATAGTCTCACCTCCTAAAAGCTTTCTACATTATAAATAATATTACATAACTAATGCACCGTCAATATAAATAGTGCTAAAATTATTATACTAAATTATCAGATAATAATACATTTACTTTATTTATTTTACATATTTTCGCAAATTTTATTTTAAATTCAATTTTCATTAATTATTTGATTCTATTACAATTTAATTATTTACATTTTTCTCTAATTCATCTTTGATTTTTTCAATTATTTTATTATTATGACAATTTGCAGCCTGTTTTATAGCATTCTTAATAGCTTTGCTGTCAGAACTACCATGCGCTTTTATACAAATGCCCTTAGATCCAAGAAATGCAGATCCCCCGTATTCTGAGTAATCAAATTTTTCTTTCAGTTGTTTAAATACAGATTTTAGCAAAAGAGCTCCTATTTTAGCAGAAAAAGATTTCATTATTTCACTTTTAATCATACTAAATAAATTTAGAGCTACACCTTCATACATCTTTAATATAGTATTACCCACAAATCCATCACAAACTAATATATTTACATCTCCATCAGATACATTTCTAGGTTCCACATTACCAACAAAATTAAAATTTGAATTTTTTAAAAGCTTATAAGTATTTTTTGTAAGTTCATTACCTTTTTCTTCTTCAACACCTATATTAACCAAACCAACTGTTGGTTTAATTATATTTAAAACATTTTCAAAATATATTTTTCCCATCAATGCAAATTGCATTAAATATTCGGGCTTACAATCAACATTTGCTCCTGCATCTACGATCATAAAAGCTCCATTTTTGCCTGGCATTATTGGAGCTAGTGCTACTCTATCTATTCCTTTAATCCGCCCTATTATAAGTGTTGCCCCAGCCATAAGTGCCCCTGTACTTCCAGCAGAAACAACTGCTTGAGCAGTTTCATTTTTTACTAATTCAATAGCTTTAACTAAGCTAGAATCTTTCTTTTTTCTTGTAGCCATAACTGGATGCTCATTTGTATCTATTATTTCATTAGCATTTATGATACTTATTCTATTTTTAGGATATTCATATTTATCTAGTTCACTTTTAATTAATTCCTCTTTACCAACAATAATAATATCCACATCCGTTTCTTTTACAGCTTGAACACAACCTCCCACTACAGCAGTTGGCCCAAAGTCTCCACCCATACCATCTACGGCAATAATCATGCTTTCACATCCCTTCGCTGATACATTTCAAACATTTAAATAGGTTTCAGTGATAATAATATCATAGCCTTATATAAAAAAAAAGTCATTGATATAGGTCAGGTGCATTTAATTTAAGTGAAGAAATATATTCCAGCTACATGCTTCAAAACCTAAGAAGCTCTAAAACTTGCTCAGGGTCAAATCAAACTCGCTACACTCAGACAATGATTTGCCCTTATCTTCGCTGCGTTAAGAGCTTCTAAGGCTTCTACGCAATGTAGCTTTCCATATTTTTCTTCACTTAAATTAAATGCATCCATATAAGGTATGTAAATAAAAAAAGAAAGTCAATTGACTTTCTTTTCTTATTTTTCAGTTGAAACAACTTCTTTACCCTTATAGTATCCACAAGTCTTGCATACTCTATGAGCAAGCTTCATTTCGTGACATTGAGGACATTCAACTATTCCTGGTATACTTAATTTAAAAGTTTGAGCTCTTCTAGAATCTCTTCTAGCTTTTGAAAATCTTCTCGCTGGATTTCCCACAGTAAAACACCTCCTTAATCAGTCGAAAACATGTCTTTCAGTTTTGCCAATCTTGGGTCAATATCATCTTTCTTACAATCACATGTAGAAAAATTCCAGTTTGCACCACACTGCTGACATAAGCCCTTGCAGTCTTCTCTGCAAAGTCTTTTGATTGGCAGAGTTAATATGATATTATTTTCTATTATTTCTGTGATATCAATAGTATCACTATCTATAAAGATGATATCTTCATCCTTATTAACTCCAGTATTATTTGTGAAATTTTCTTCGATGTCAATATTTACACCATAACTAAACTTTTCAAGGCATCTCGAGCAAGTAAGTTCTAATACTGTATTTATTACACCAGTGATAGTTATAATATCTCCAGTCTTACTTAGACCTCCATCTAGCTTTACTGGTTTCAATAGCTTTATTTCTTCACTACCATCGTAAAACTTTTCCTGGTCTAGAGTAATATGTAGCTCTTTATTGGCTTTTTCTTTTTTTAATAAATCAGATATATCTAGTTTCATAATGCTCACCTCTATATATTAGCCACAATTTATTATATAGAGCTGAGCATTAAAAGTCAAGTTATATTTATTTTTTGTCAAATAATGAAGTTATTCATTACTCACAACTATAAACTAATTTTTGCTCTATAAATAAATTGTAACAAATTTAAAAATAACATCATTAAATGTTGTATTTAAAACTGACAGATATAACTTTTAATTACGAGACACTTTTATCTATCCTTATCCATAGAGGAAAAGTCAGCTCATAACAGTTCATACCAATTATAGAAGCAAGAATCTTATGTTTTACAGTATATACAAATGAAATTTTAGGTGGAGCTAAGCCCCACCTAGTATATCTAGTCTATATTACTTTTGTGCATCAACAATTTCTTTAGTATCTCTTGCTATCATAAGTTCTTCATCTGTTGGTATAGCAAAAACCTTAACCTTTGACTCTGGAGTACTTATCTCAACAGCTTTACCCCAAGTATTATTCTTCTCATTATCAATATTTATTCCTAAATATCCTAGTCCTTTGCAAATTGCCTCTCTGCCAACAGCTGAGTTTTCACCAAATCCAGCTGTAAATACTATACAATCAACACCGTTAAGTACTGCTGCATATGCTCCAATATAAGATTTAATTCTATAGAAGAATACATCCATTGCTAGCTTCGCTCTTTTATCTCCCTTTCCAGCTGCATCTAGTATATCTCTAAAATCACTACTTATACCTGAAAGTCCTAAAACTCCTGATTTCTTATTCATTAAGTTATCTACTTCGTCTATGCTTATATTTGCTTCTTTTACCAAGAAAGGTACTATTGCTGGGTCTATATCTCCACATCTAGTCCCCATTGTCAAACCAGCTAAAGGAGTAAATCCCATTGTTGTGTCAACTGATTTTCCACCATCTATTGCAGTAATGCTAGCACCGTTTCCTAGGTGACAAGTTATAATTTTTAAATCTTTTATATCCTTACCCATCATTTCAGCAGCTACATTTGAAACGAATCTATGTGAAGTTCCGTGAAAACCATATTTTCTAATTCCATAGTTTTCATATAAATCATATGGTAATGAGTACATATAAGCATAATCTGGTAATGTTTGATGGAATGCTGTATCAAATACCACAACCATAGGAGTATTTGGCATTAACTCTTTACATGCATTAATTCCTATTATATTTGGTGGATTGTGTAATGGCGCTAGCTTAACACATTCTTGTAAAGCTTCCATAACCTCCTCATCTATAAGCACAGATTTTGCGTATTTTTCTCCTCCATGAACAACTCTGTGTCCTACAGCACTTATTTCTGACATATCATTTATAACTCCATGTTCTTGGTTAACAAGTGCATCAAGAACTAATTTTATAGCAACTTTATGATCTTCCATAGGTTGTTCAATAATATATTTTTTATCGTTAACCTTATGTGTTAAAACAGAACCTTCTATTCCTATTCTTTCCACAAGACCCTTTGCTAATACATTTTCATTTTCCATATTCATTAATTGATACTTTAAAGATGAACTTCCACAGTTTACTACTAATACTTTCATATTTGTGTCTCCTCCCACTCTAATCAAATCTTAGTTATCTATATAACAAAATCATATACTATTGATTCATAGCTTGTGCTTGAACAGCAGTAACAGCTACTACATTTACAATGTCCTCTGCACTACATCCTCTTGATAAGTCATTTATAGGCTTAGCAAATCCTTGACATATAGGTCCTATAGCTTCTGCTTTTGCAAATCTCTGTACTAGCTTATATCCTATATTTCCAGCCTGAAGATCTGGGAATACTAATACATTTGCCTTACCTGCAACCTTGCTATTTGGTGCCTTTAAATCAGCAACTTTCTCAACTATAGATGCATCTAATTGTAATTCTCCATCTATATCTATATCAGATCTCATCTCTTTAGCAAGGTCAGTTGCCTTTCTAACTTTATCTACTAACTCGTGTTGTGCACTGCCCATAGTTGAGAACGATAACATAGCTACTTTAGGGTCCATACCGCAAAGACTTTTTGCTGTTTCAGCTGTGCTTATAGCAATAGAAGCTAATTCTTCTGAAGTTGGACATGGATTTACAGCACAATCAGCAAAAAGAAGCAGACCGCTATCTCCATATTCACAATCTGGAACTGCCATGATGAATGTACTTGATACAACCGATATTCCTGGTGCAGTTTTAATTATTTGAAGACCAGGTCTTAATAAGTCTCCAGTGGTGTGTATAGCTCCTGACACTAAGCCATCAACATCTCCTAATTTAAGCATCATAGTTGCAAAATATAATGGATCTCTAACTATCTTGTCTGCCTTTTCTAAAGTTACCCCTTTATTTTTTCTTAATTCATAAAATGCATTTGCGTATTCAGCTGTTTTTTCTGAAGTTTCAGGATCTAATATTTCTACACCATCTAAGTTTACTCCAAAATTTGCAGCTTTCTCTCTTATAACACCCTCGTTTCCAACTAGAGTTATATTAGCAAGCCCATTCTCCATTATTTTTCCACATGCTTGAAGATTTCTATCTTCTTCACCTTCTGCTAAGACTATCTTTTTTTTATCTACTTTAGCCTTTTCCCAAATTTCTTCCATTAGTTTCATGTTCGTTTCTCCCTTCAAAAATAAAATCAAATAATAATATATATAATAATAATATAATCCTTTTAGGATATACTTTTCAATAATAAAATGTTATTTTTAAGATTTTTTATTAAAAAATTCATTTTTTATACTTAAATTGATTTTTTATGCTAATTTATGATATAATCTCCAAAATAGTATATATTTTTTATTTATGATCTACAAAACTTGCTGATTTTGATGAAAATAAATATAATCTAATGTATAAAAAAGGGTTTTAGGAGGTCAAAACAATTGAATATAACTGGTATCGTAGTAGAATATAATCCTTTTCACAAAGGTCATTTATATCATTTACAAAAAACAAAGGAATTAACAAAGTGTGATGCTATAATAGCAGTGATGAGTGGAAACTTTGCTCAGAGGGGCACACCTGCAGTAGTTGATAAGTGGAATAGAACTAAAATGGCCTTAACAAACGGAGTTGATTTAGTATTGGAACTTCCTTTAATTTACAGCATGTCTTCTGCTGAATTTTTTTCCTATGGAGCAGTAAGTTTGCTCAATGGCTTAGGTGTGGTAAATAACATATGCTTTGGCAGTGAATATGGCAATGTGGATATTTTAAATTATATAGCAAAAATACTTACTGAAGAGCCCTATGAATTTAAGGAATTGCTAAAAAACAAACTAAATATAGGCCTTTCATACCCCGATGCTAGAGCTCAATCTTTACAAGAATTTATATTGAATTATAATAGTCATAATATATTTAATTTAAATCTTGAAGAAATTTTATATTCTTCAAATAATATTCTTGGAATAGAATATTGCAAAAGTTTATTAAGATTACAAAGTAAAATAATCCCTTTTTCTGTTAAAAGAAAAGGAGCTTCCTTTAGTAGTGTTTCCTTGGATCATGAATTCTCTAGTGCAACTTCCATAAGAGAGCATATTAAGCTAAATAACGATTTAAATGGATTAAAAAATTATTTACCCGAAAATGTGTATAGTCTGCTTATATCATTAAAAGATAGAGGATATACTTTTACTTTTGAAAACTCCATGCTTCCCTATATAAAATATAAATATACTATGTATAAAGATATGATAAAAAATCTTCCTGATGTATCTGAAGGAATTGAAAACAGAATATATAAATTCTTGTATGAAACAGAAGATCTTAATTCACTAATTAGTTTAATAAAAACAAAACGATATACATATACACGTATCAACAGGATTTTATGTCAATTTTTTATCGGTTTTGAAAATTTCAATACTTATGAATTAAGAAAAAATCCTTGCCCTTATGCAAGAGTTTTAGGGTTTAACAATAAAGGCATAGAAATACTTAAATTAATAAAACATAACTCTTCTATACCTGTTTATAGCAAATTACCCAAAGATCAAAATGCAATTTTATCACTAGATATACTAGGAACTAAAGTTTATAGTTTGTTAAACAGAAGTGTACACCCAAACTCCGATTATCTCATAAGTCCAATAAGAATCAAAGAGAGTTTATAAGCATTATGTATACTTCATAGCTTCAACTAAAATTCATCCGCTTTATCTTTATTAAAATTAGAATAAGTGTTATATTTCATAAATATAATCTTATTAGACCATATATTTATGCAATGTAAATTATTTTCATAATATTAAAAACTTTTAATTTATTAATATAGTGTTATTCAACTTTTAATTTTAAAAGCGGGTGATTAAAACTTGAAGCTAATCTTTTATTTACTAATAATAATTATTATTTTATTACTATCTTATCTACTAAAAAATAAAAACATAACTATAACCATAGTTTGTAGTTTATTAATCCTACAGATTATTGCCGCTCCAAAAGTATGTATAGATGGGGCTGTGGATGGGGCATTACTTTTTTTCTATAAGGTATTTCCATCTTTGTTTTCTTTTTTAGTAGTATCAAACATAATATTATCTTATGACGGCATACTCATATACTCTAAGATTTTTGGAAAAGCCTTGTGTACTCCTGTAAAACTTCCAAAAAATTGCAGCTTCGTCTTAATTGTCAGCGCACTATGCGGCTACCCTTTAGGAGCAAAATATGCCTGTGATATTTATGAGAAAAGACTTATAAGTGTTGAAACTTTTGAAAGGCTTCTGAACATTGCTTCTAATGCAAGTCCATTGTTCGTATTAGGTTCTGTGGGTATATCTATGCTGAACAGTTCTTATATTGGTTACATACTTTTAATATCTAATTTTCTTTCTTGTATAATCATGGGAGTATTACTACCTTCAAATAACATAAGAATTAAAAAAGTTTTAGAAGAGAACTCTATTTACTCATCTGTAAATATTGGAGATGTACTTAAGGCTAGTATAGAAAATTCCATAAAAACTTGCTTATCTATAGGTGGGTTTGTAACTCTTTTCTCAGTAGTAAACAATATATTAAGAAGTAACTATGCATTTAAAGTATTTATAAGTAGTTTATCAAGTTTTTCTCATGTTTCTAAGGATATTATAGAAGGCTTTATCCTTGGAATGATAGAAATGACCAATGGATGCAGCCTAATTTCATCTATAAATATATCAATAGTGACTAAAATAGCTATTGTAAGTTTTTTATTTACTTTTAGCGGTTTGTCAATAATTTCACAGGTTTATTCCTTTACTTATAGATATAACGTGTCCATGATGAAATATACATTTAGGAAAGTATTTCAGGGAATGGTATGCTCTACCATAAGCGTTATACTGTATAAAATACCTACATTTAATTTTTCCATTGAAACATTTGCTTCAGTTAACCAAATTAAGCATAACTTAAACTCTTTATTTACACTTACAATTATTATTTTAATTATTCCGTGGATATTATTTAAGGCAAAAAGTTTATTTCATATCTCTTAGTTCTTTTATATTTTGCTTTATAGTACTTATGTTTAAGTCTATGGTTGATTCTAAATCAACTACTAATTGCTCTATTTCTTGCTTTAAATGTACAAAAAACTCATTTCTCCGTTGAACTAATTCTTTATCTAATTGATTCAAAATTTCACTAGCGTAATCTCTAGCCCCAAGTCTCATATCCTTAGCACTTCTTTGAGCAGAAGCTACTATCTCTTCTGCTCTCATCTTTGCTTCTCTTGTAATATCGTGATTTTCTATTTGTCTTTTTAATATATTTAAATTTTCTTTTTTTAAGTTTTCGGATTGTTGAATTGCCTCACTTAGTATTCTCTCTTTTTCTTCAATAACCCATTGAGCTTTTTTCAACTCATCTGGAAGATAATTAACTATTTTTTCTAATATTTCTAGTGTTTCTTTCTTATCAATAATAACTTTTCCTGTCATAGGTACCTTTGCAGATGTTTCAACTATTTCTCCAATATATTCCAAAAGCTTAATAGCATCCATAATATTTCCCCCTAAAGGTTGTTAACCTTTCTTATGATATCTGGTATTATTTCATCAGGAACTAGATCTTCTATACATCCGCCAAACATTGCTACCTGTTTTACTGACGAAGAACTTAAAAATGAATTTTTAGCACTTGTCATCATAAATACAGTTTCTATATCAGGATCTAATTTATTATTCATTAAAGACATTTGAAATTCATATTCAAAATCCGAAACAGCTCTTAACCCTTTTACTATAACCTTAGCATCTTTATTCTTCATAAAGTTAATTAATAAACCACTAAAACTTTCCACTTTTACATTAGGTATATCCTTCACTATTCTTTTAATTAACGCTACTCTTTCTTCTATAGTGAAGAGCCCCTTTTTTTCTGGATTTACAAGTACACCAACTATTACCTCATCAAAAACCTTTGATGATCTTTTTATTATATCTAAATGTCCATTAGTTACTGGATCAAAGCTACCTGGATACACCGCTGTCTTCATTACACTTAGTCCTCCTTGTACCTATAAAAGCATACTGTAGTATTGCCATATTTTCTATGATCAAAAAGAATAATATTTTCTGTTCCATAATATATATCTTCTCTAGTATCAATTTTAGTTATTATAAGTCCATCTTTATCTAATAATCCATCCCTTTCAATTATTTCAACTGCAGGTGGAATCATATTCTTCATATAAGGTGGATCAATAAAAATTAAATCAAATACTATATTCTTTCTTCCAAACTCCTCAAGAGCCTTATAAGAATCCATATTAAGATATTTACATGTTTCTTCAAAGCCTAAAGTTTCCACATTTTTAACCAAAAAAGAAAATGTCTCCTTACTTCCATCCACAAGATAACATTCTTTTGCACCTCTACTAGCTGCTTCTAAACCTAGACTTCCTGTACCTGAAAATACATCTAGAACTTTTGAACCATAAACTCTATTTTGAATAATATTAAACATTGCTTGTTTTATTCTATCTAAAGTAGGTCTCGTGGTATCCATACCTATAGGTGACATAATTTTTCTGCCCTTCGCAAGACCTGCAATAATTCTCATATTTTTTCCTCCTTGTATTTACATAAGCCACTAAATTATAGTTATTATGTATAATATTTTAACATATATATTTATTTTATACAAAAACATTTTCTTTACAGATACATAAGTTAATTAAAACAAATGTATCTTGAACTTTCCTCTATCTTTTGAAAAATTTCATTCTTTACTCTTATATCGTCTTCGTCATCACTTGATAATAGTCTTTTTGCCTCTGAGTTTGCTAACTTCAATAAAGGTATATCTTCTATTATATCTGAAAGTATTAGAGCATCCTCCCCATGCTGCCTAAATCCAAATATTTCTCCAGCTCCTCTTATTTTTAAGTCCTGTTCTGCTATGAAAAATCCATCATTACTACTTTTCATAATTTCCATTCTTTTTCTTATTATATCATTCTTTATATTAGCTATTAATATACAGTAAGATTTATGTTCCCCTCTTCCCACTCTTCCACGGAGCTGATGCAACTGAGCAAGCCCAAACCGTTCTGCATTTTCTATAATCATCAGTGTAGCATTAGGTACGTTAACACCTACTTCTATAACAGTGGTAGATACTATAATTTTAGTTTCTCCACCTTTGAATCTATTCATTATTTCTTCTTTAACTTTAGGCGACATCTTACCATGTAGTATTTCTATGGTAACATCCTTAAAATATTTCTCTTTAATTTCCTCATATAAACTTTCAACTGAGCTTAATCTAAGCTCTTCATTCTCTTCAACTAATGGACATACTACATAAACCTGTCTACCTTTTTTTATTTCATCCAAGGCAAATGTATAAGCTTTATACTTTAAATCTTCCTTTATATAGTATGTTTCAATTTTTTGCCTTCCTGGAGGCAATTCATCTATAATAGATACATCCAGGTCACCGTATAAATAAAGACTTAGAGTTCTAGGTATTGGGGTTGCTGTCATTACAAGGGTATCTATATTTTTACCCTTATTGCTTAATTTACTTCTTTGCATTACTCCAAACCTATGTTGTTCATCTGTAACTACCATTCCAAGGTTAGCAAATTCTACATCATCTTCAATAAGAGCATGAGTACCAATTACCAAGTCTATTGTGCCTTTTTTTAATTCATCTTTTATTCTTTCTTTATTCTTAGCTGTAGTACTTCCACATAGTAATTCTATATTTATATTGAAACTTTCTAATAGCTTCTGTGCTTCTAAATAGTGCTGGGTTGCTAATATTTCTGTAGGTGCCATCATTACAGCTTGGTATCCGTTCCTTATAACATTGAATACTGATATTAAAGCAACAATAGTTTTTCCACTTCCTACATCTCCCTGAACCAATCGATTCATAGAAACTGATTTTTTTTGGTCTATTAAAATTTCTCTTACAACCTTACTTTGAGCATTTGTCAAACTATAAGGCAATTTTTCTTTTAATATTTTTAAATCAGAAGATATTTTAAAAGATATACCTTCTCTATTCTTATTTAAATAGTCCTTAAGCATTAATATTTTCATAGAGTAAGTAAATAATTCCTGAAACTTTAACCTTCTTGTAGCTTCCTGTAAATCTTTAAAATCCAAAGGGTTATGTATGGTTCTTATAGATTTATCTAAACTATAAAATTTATACTTATCAATTATCCATGTAGGCAAATTTTCATTTATGTTAACAACATCTAAAACTTGGCATACTAACTTTATTATTAAACTGTTAGTAACTCCTGATCTAAGCGGATATTTAGGCACTATTTTATCTGAACTGCTACTGAAACTTTTATCTTTAACTAGCTTTGGATTTGTAATATAAAGTTCTCCCCTAAACTCCTCCATTTTACCCGTTATGGTATAATTACTTCCAATTCTAAAACTACTTTTTACATAGGGCTGATTAAACCATTTTCCCTTAATTACATTATTACCATCGTTAAAAACAATTGTAGATATTACTTTTCCATTTTTAGTTCTTATATCTCTTTCTATGCCAACTACCTGACAGTTAATCATAATCTTTCCTAAGTTTTTTTCTATTAAAGGGGAATTACATGATGATATTATTTCATAATCTCTTGGGAAATATAATAACAGATCTAGTATACTATATATAGAACATTTCCTTAGGTTCTCTGCTATTTTAGGCCCTACTCCTTTAATATTACTTATATCACTATATACATTCATTAAATCATCCTTCCTGCCCCTAAAAAACTTTATTTAACTATTTTCTTAGATTATGCATTAATAAAGTGCATTTACAATCACAAAAACCCCCACCTTTAATAGCGGGAGTTAAATATTCATTAATTTAATATAATTTCCTACTTTATTACTCTACAGATATTATAAAATAATATAATGGTTGCTGTCCATTGTAACTTTGTATATCAATATCTGGATATTGATCTTCTAATTCACTTACAAATTCTTGTATCTTACCTTCATCACAGTCTTTACCGTAAAAAATACTTATTAACTCGCTATTTTCATTGACCATTGAAGAAATAAGATTTTTACATACATCAAAGGTATTTTCTCCAATCTCTTTTATTTTTCCTTCTATTAGACCTAATATATTTCCTTCTTTTATATTCTTACCATCAACTTCTGTATCTCTCACAGCATAAGTTACTTGCCCTGTAGCAACAGTATGAATTATATTCTCCATAGCTTCCACGTTATCCTCAAAGCTTAAATCTGGATTAAAAACCGTTATTGCAGTTATACCTTGTGGTATTGTTTTGGAAGCTATAACTTTTACATTTTTATCACTTAAATCAGCAGCTTGGTTGGCTGCCATAATTATATTTTTATTATTAGGAAGAATAAAAATATTCTTAGCATTTATTTCATTTACACACTGGAGCATATCTTGAGTACTTGGATTCATTGTTTGTCCGCCTTCTATTACAAAATCTACTCCTAAATCCTCAAAAATATTTTTTATACCTTCTCCCGCGGCTACAGTTATAAATGCATATTCCTTTTCCTCTATAATTTCATTTTCAATCTGTTCTTCTTTTACTATATTATTTTCACTTGCATATTGTAAATGGTTCACATCTAATACGTGTCTATGCTGCTCTCTCATATTATCTATTTTTATTCTCGACAGTTCTCCTAGCTTTATAGCCTGTGAAAGAACCCAACCTGGGTCATCTGTATGAATATGCACCTTTATAATGTCCTCATCCTTCACAACAACCATGGAATCACCCATAGTTTCTATTTTATTTTTAAATTCATCTATATTGGCATTAGTTGAACGTATAAAGAATTCTGTACAATAACCAAATCTTATATCCTGTTCACCTAAATTTTTTGCAGCAGATTCAATATATTTATCTTTAATATTTTTAATTTCTATAAATTTTAATTCATCCCTTAAAGTTTCATACATTCCCTTTAATATTATAAGAAGTCCCATTCCTCCAGCATCAACAACTTTAGCTTTTTTAAGCACCGGCAGCATTTCTGGAGTTTTATTTAATATACTTTCGCTGTAATTACATACTTCTTCTAGAAGCACAACTATGTCTTCATGCTGCGACTTAGCGGCACTTTCTGCTGCAGCTCTTATAATCGTCAATATAGTTCCTTCTGTAGGTCTCATTACTGCTTTATATGCTGATTTTGCACCTTCTGCTATACTGTTTGCAAATTCTATAGCGTTAGCTTCCTTTTTTTCTTCCAATCCATTAGCTATTCCTCTGAAAATCTGTGAAAGTATAACCCCTGAATTACCCCTTGCTCCCATAAGAGCACCCTTGGATAGCTTTCTTGAAATCTCTCCTATAGACTTATACTGCATACCTTCTATTTCCGATACTGCTGTTCTAAATGTCATAGACATATTTGTTCCAGTATCTCCATCTGGAACCGGAAAAACATTTAGTGAATTTACATATTCCTTTTGTTCCTCTAGTCTGTTGCTAGCATTTACTATCATATTGTAAAAGCAGTTGCCATCTATTGTTAAGTGTTTCATGTTTACAAATCCTCCTAGATTCTAACACCTTGAACATTTACCGTAACTGTTGAAACTTTTAATCCTGTATAATTTTCAACATTGTATTTTATTTTTTGTATCACATTGTTTGCTATAACAGATACTTTAGTTCCATATTCAACCATAATATATAATTCTATAAATAACTCATTATCTTTTGAACGAAGCTTTACACCCTTGCTCAAGCTTTCTCCTTTTAACAATTCCCAAAACCCATCTTTAGCATTTTTTGATGCCATTCCTACAACTCCATAGCATTCCATAGTTGAAATACCTGCAATGTTAGCTACTACTTCCTCTGAATAATTTATATAACCACTCTCATTGATAATGTTGCCTATCATATTAAACCCCTCCTATTTACATAACACCATATAACATATTTTATATTATAAAAAAGATTTATTCAAGGAAATATATTATTGATAATGATATTTTTACTATTTAATTTCATAATCTACTTGCACAATTCGCACATTGTATGGTAAAATAATAAATGTTTGAATTGGGGAGATAATTCTCCACAATTTTTTAAGGAGGTGTTTTCAGTGTCAAGAAAGTGCGAAATATGCAATAAAGGCGTTGCCTTCGGTGTACAATACAGCCATTCACACCGTCAGTCAAAAAGAACTTGGGCTCCAAATATAAAAAGAGTTAAAGCTATAGTTGAAGGAACACCAAAGACTATACATGTTTGTACAAGATGCCTTCGTTCAGGAAAGGTTCAACGTGCTATATAAAGTATGAAAAAATGCAGTTGTTTACGCAATTGCATTTTTTGTTTTTAGACAAAAAACCTACAATAATTTAAAATGAATACTTTTATTTAAATTATTGTAAGCTTTCCACATTAATTAATTTTTTAATTTACATTTTTTTACTATGTAAGTAATGCCCTTATAGCATAAGCTAAACCTTTGGTAATCCTCGAGTTGGTTTTCTCATATTTGGATCAACTTCCATAGTAACAGGATTTGCTGTTTTAGAATTTTTACCTTTGTTATCATTTCTTTGTTTTTTCTCACTTTTTGTTGACATATAATCACCTCTTTATTTTTTCTATAAACAGTTTATACTATTTGCAATAATGTTATTCTATTAAACTTTATATAAATTTAATAGAATCTTCTATGTTTGAAGTTTAGTTATAAAAGAAGAGCCATCACGGCTCTAACATGTTCATCATAATTTATCTTATCTTAATGATGTTTAACTTTTAAATTAAAATATTTTCAACTGATTTTTACTATTGCTCCAATAGCTACTTATAAAGGTTTATTTGTCAACTACCTTAAGTCTATCAGTACACCAAATACATTTCCAAAATCCTGATTCATTTATTTTTATTCCTCCACATAGTGTACATCTATTTTCTTTCTTTAGTATTTCCCTTAATTGTTCAGCCTTTTTTATATTTCCATTTAACTCTAAATCTAGTGCATACTTAGCTATCCTATTATAATAGTTAAACATTGTTTTGTCCCCCCATATAGTAAATGATTCTATTATCATATGCACTAAATAGTTTTTTTGTTACTTCTTTATCTTATAAATTGTGCCGTTAGATATACAAATATATTTCATTTTATAGATGTATTATTTTTTCCTCTTAAAAAATCTTATTATAGCAGATAAAAAACTAGGCAATTTAATTGTAATTATTTTCATTATAATACCCCCTCATTTATAATGATCTATTAAATACCATCCACAATAAATTAATACTCCTCCTACAGTTATTATCCATCCCCATACTGGGATAATAACTGCTACAACTATTCCAACTCCAATAGATGCAGTAATTATTCCTAACCTCTTTTTATTTTTTTTCCTCCAAATTTTTCTACGCACTTTATTATCCCCTAAAATTGCTCTATAGTATTATATGCATCAAATTATTAAACTGTTACTTATAAAACAAAAAAACAGCTAGTTATTAGCTGTTTTTTATGTATATTGCATTTCACTTTATCCGATGACTATCCCCCTCTAGTACTCCACCTGAAGCTGAGAATTCTGTGTACTTGAAACTAGTCTTTACTATACAATATAAGTATAACTCCCTCATCAAAAGTTATTTCTACTTCCTCATATAAGAACTGATTTGAAACCGTGCGGGCATCGCCTAAGGATAAATCATAATTTAACAATTCATACTTTGCACCTTTTATTGTTAGGTTCTTAACAACATTACTGTAGGCCTGAAGTGAAAAGGTAGCTCCATAGTTTCCTGTTATTTTTACTGGTTTATTAGTTATTTCTATACAATTGTTATTATCTTTTATATATCCTTTAATGTTTTGCCTTAAACATTTCGCTAACATCCCTATGTTACCCATTAAATGATCTATTCTTGTACCAGTACATCCTAAGAATATAATTTTCTTTCCTCCCAGCTCTAGTGCTTTATTAAAAACTAGTTCTGTATCTGTAAAGTCTTTATCCGAGGGGTAATTTTCTATACTACACTTACTTTGTTTCAAAAAAAAATTCATAGCTTCTTCACTAATTGAATCAAAATCACCCATTAGATAGTCAGGAATTATATTATACTTGTATAGACAATTCCCACCACTATCTGCACAAATTAAAAAAGAGCAGTCTTCTAATTCTTCTGTTATCAAAGAATATGAAGGGGGATTACCGCCTGATACAATTACAATTTTCATTTTAAAGTTCTCCTCTTAATTCCTTTATGTTTTCTTCTATCTTATTATCTTTAAATACAGCAGAACCTGCAACAATTACATTTGCACCACAATCTACAGCTGATTTTATATTATCTTTACCTATACCTCCGTCAACTTCAATCATAAGATTTTTATTAAACTTTTCGCTTAAATCTTTCAATTCTCTTATCTTTTCAGAACAGTAGTTTATGTATTTTTGTCCTCCAAATCCAGGATTTACTGTCATAATTAACACCATATCTAAATTGGGTATTAAATATTTTATGTTTTCTATAGGTGTAGCTGGATTTAACGCTACTGCCGCTTTAATACCAAAGCTTTTTATGTAATTTATAGTTCTATCCAAATGCCTATCAGCCTCATAATGAACTGTTATTATATCCGCTCCAGCTTTAGCAAAATCTTCTATGTATCTTCCAGGTTCCTCTATCATTAAATGTACATCAAAAGGAAGTTTGGTTAAGGCTCTAATACTTTTGATTATAGGAACTCCAAAAGATATATTAGGTACAAACATACCATCCATTACATCAATATGAATTAAGTCTGCACCATTGTTATCTAAACATTTAATATGTTCACCTAACCTAGAAAAATCTGCTGATAATATAGATGGGGCTATTTTTACCATTGTTTATTCCTCCTGCTCATTATTTCCTCTAAAATTTTTATGTAAAATTCATATCTTTCATTATTTATTGTTCCTTCTTTAACTGCTTCTTTTACAGCACAATTAGGCTCTTTATGATGAAGGCACCCTGTAAATTTACAACATCCTATATAGTCTTCAAATTCTGGAAAACAATTTTGTAATTCATCTTTAGACACAAAATCTAAATCTATAGATGAAAATCCTGGGGTATCTACAATGAAACCTTCACCAACATCTATAAGTTCACTATGTCTAGTGGTATGTTTTCCTCTTCTTAATTTCTCACTTATTTCTCCAGTTTCCATTAGCTTTCTTCCCGCTATTGAATTTAAAATTGTTGATTTCCCAACTCCTGAAGGCCCACACAATACGGTTACATTATCCTTTAACTTTTCTCTAACTTTTTCTATTCCATACCCCTCTTTGGCCTTTAAATATATTATTTCATATCCAGCACTTTCTATCATATGTTGTATATTCTTTTCTTCGTCTTCATTTTGTAAGTCTAACTTATTAAAACAAACTACTACTTTTAAGTTGTTAAATTCACAATTTATTAAAAATTTGTTTAGTAAATCTTTGTTTATTTCGGGACTTTTTAAAGCAAAAACCACTAAAGCCTGTGTTACGTTTGCTACAGCAGGTCTTATTAACTGATTAAACCTAGGATAAATCTTGTCTATAACACCTTTTTCATTATCTATAGTTATATCCACTTTATCTCCTACCATTGGTGTAAGTTCATTATGCCTGAACTTTCCTCTTGCTTTACATTCAATTATATGCTTTTCCGTCTTTATATAATAGAATCCAGCCACTCCTTTAATTATAGTTCCTTGCATAACTCCTCCTAATTTAAATATACTTTTTTTCTTTTAGTATATTATTACATACTGTTAGTCTTATAACTAAGGTGGAGTTTATCTCCACCTTAAAACACTTTTAATTATTATTGTCCTTGTTTTTCACCATCAGAAGTATTTGTAGGTGATTTATTAGTCTGGCCACTTGCTTGTGATCCACTACTACTTCCAGTTCCAGTTGTTCCCGTTGTTCCAGTTCCACCAGTTCCTCCAGTTCCTCCATTGCTGCTACTTCCAGCAGTATTCCCGGTGCTGCCAGTATTCCCAGTGCCACTACCATCAGTACTTCCACTAGGCTTACCACTACCAGCTGCCTGATCACCATTACTAGGTTGTGTATTGTTTCCTGCTCCGGGCTGCTGATTGTTCTGTTCGTTATTTGGTGCTTGTTCTGTTTGTTTATATTTGTAATAGGTTATGTTAACAGTGCTTCCTTCTTTAACTTGTTGCTTTCCTTCTATACTTTGACTAACTACTTTTCCATCTTGTGATTTATCTGATGTATCTATAGGAGTTTTTGACACTTTCAATCCAGCTTCTGATATTAATGAAGCTGCTTCATCAATATTTTTTCCACCTACATCAGGTACAGTAACCATTTTAATTAGCGATCCTTTACTTACCACAAGATTAATTTTTGTATCTGTCGTTGCATTTGAATCAGGTTCTGGATCTTGGCTTATAACTAAATCTTTTCGAACTGAGTCACTAAATTTATAATTTACTGTTCCTAGTTTTAATCCACTATTTGTTATTATGTCTTTAGCTGTAGATAGCTCTATGCCTGTTAAGTTTGGTACACCTAAAGGTTCCTGTCCTCCACTTATACTAACTCTAACATCTGAACCAACCTTTACCTTTGTCCCTTCAGTAGGCCAAGTTTCTAAAACAGTTCCTTCTGGTTTATCACTTTTTTCTTTTCCTATAAATACAAATTTTAATTTCTTATTCTCTACTTCCTTTTTTGCATCCTCTTGGTTCATACCTACTATTTTAGGTACAATAGTTTCGTTTGCAGATGGATCTGACATTTGATTAAAAGCAAAATACCCTGATACAGCACCAATTACAGTGACCATAACAGCTACAGCTATACCAATCAATATTTTTCTATTATTAGAACCTATTTTTTTTCCTCCATATTCATCATCATCTTCTTCATCGTCACTATAGCTTTTATAGTTTTTACTTTTACTCTTATTTTTATTATAGTTATCATCTAGCACTATAGGGTCCATAACTCTTGTCATATCTTCTTCAAAATCGTTAGTTGAAATATTAAAGTGTTGATTATTCTCTATTTTCTTCAAGTCCATAAGCATATCTTTTATAGATTGATATCTTCTTATTGGCTCCTTCTCAATAGCTTTCAGTATTAACTTATTTAAGCTATCAGGTATGTTATCATTGATTTGTTTTGGAGGTACCACCGGCTCTTGTATATGTTTTAAAGCCACTGATACAGGGCTTTCTGCATCATATGGAACTCTCCCCGTAACCATTTCATAAATTACTATACCTAGAGAGTAAATATCAGTTCTACCATCTGCAAAACTTCCTCTTGCTTGTTCAGGAGAAAAATAATGAGCAGACCCCATTATCTTACTTGAATTAGTAATAGTAACAGAATTAGATGCCTTTGCTATACCAAAGTCTGTAACCTTAACTACACCCTCATCTGTTACAAGAATGTTATGCGGCTTTATATCTCTATGTATTATATTGTTTCTATGGGCACACTCTAATGCTTTGGCAATCTGAGATGCTATAAATATGGCTCTATTTGTATTTATCCTGCCCTCACTACGTATTATCTGTTTTAAAGTTTTCCCCTTAACATATTCCATGACAATATAATTTATATCTCCCTGAGTCCCAACATCATAAATATTTACAATATTGTTGTCTGAAAGACTTGCTGCAGCAGTTGCTTCCATTTTAAATTTTTCCACAAACTCAGCATCACTAGAAAACTGTTCCTTTAAAATTTTAACTGCCACATAACGATTAAGCAAATGACACTTAGCTTTATAAACTAAGGCCATACCGCCTTCTCCTATCTTTTCTAATAACTCATATCTATTTCCCAGCATAGTCCCTATCATATTTACCCTCTCCTTCGAACACAATAACTGATATGTTATCTCTTCCACCTTTCAAATTACTAAGCTCTATTAATCTTCTACAGGCATCTTCATTATCACTACCTAGTATTATATCATACATTTCACTTGCGTTTACCCCATTGGATAACCCATCAGTACATAAAACTATTTTTAAAACTTCTGATAAATCTATGCTAAAAGTATCTATCTCTACTGATATATTTGTTCCTAGTGCTCTTGTTATTATATTTTTATTCGGATGACTGATTGCTTCTTCTTCAGTAATACTTCCTTCATCCACTAACTGTTGCACTAGTGAATGATCCTTTGTTACCTTTGTTATTCCGCTATTCTTCATTATGTAACAACCACTATCACCAACATTTGCTACAATCATACTTTTGTTTTTAACCAAGCAAGCAGTTATAGTTGTCCCCATGCCGCCTAATCCTTCACTATCTTGTGATAACTGAAAGATTTTTTCATTAGCTAATTGTATACTTCTTATTAGAGTACTTTCAATATCATCTATAGTTTCAAAAGACTTAATATACTCAATAGTAGTATCCACAGCTATTTTACTTGCTA
This sequence comes from Clostridium sp. DJ247, assembly GCF_014231265.1. NCBI lineage: Bacteria > Bacillati > Bacillota > Clostridia > Eubacteriales > Clostridiaceae > Clostridium > Clostridium sp. DJ247. The sequence goes on from NZ_JABAIW010000002.1 coordinate 80,864, forward strand.
CTTCACCAGCATTATGTCCCCCCATGCCATCTGCTACAACATAAATACTATGATTTTTACCCTCAAAAAATCCCACAGAATCTTCATTTATTTTTCTGACATTACCTATGTCTGATAAAATCCCCACCATACTTTACACCCCTTCTAAGTTATTTTCGGACTCTAAATAACTTCTTCTCAATTGTCCACAAGCTGCATTTATATCGGAGCCCATTTCTCTTCTTATAGTAGTTTCTATGCCGTTTTTATTTAAAATACCGTAAAATCTTTTTATGTTATCTGTTGAAGATTTTGTAAAACTATTTTCCTTAACCTCATTCACTGGAATTAAGTTAACATGACATAACATTCCCTTTAGCAATTGGCTTAAATGCTCAGCATCCTTTACGTTGTCATTTACACCATTTACAAGAGCATATTCAAAAGTTACTCTTCGCTTTGTTCTGTCTATGTAATAATTACAAGCCTTTAATACTTCATTAATAGTATACTTATTAGCTATAGGCATCATAGTTTTTCTTAACTCGTCTTCTGGTGCATGCAAGGATATTGCCAGGGTAATTTGTAAATTTTTATCAGCTAATTCAATAATTTTAGGAACTATACCACAAGTTGAAAGCGTTATATGTCTTTGACCTATATTTAATCCATAGTCAGCATTAACTAAGTCTAGAAATTCCATTACATTATCATAGTTATCTAGGGGTTCTCCACTTCCCATCAAAACTATATTTGATATTCTTTCTCCAATTTCATATTGTGACTTTAGAATTTGTGCTATTATTTCTCCACTAGTCAAATTTCTAGTCATTCCACCTACGGTAGAAGCACAAAATTTGCATCCCATTCTACAACCTATTTGCGTTGAAACACATATGGAATTTCCATGTTTATACTTCATTACTACTGATTCAATTATATTACCATCTCTATATTTGTAAAGAAACTTAAATGTATCATCAAATTTTGATTTATATATGTGGAGAATCTCAGGTATTTCTATGTAAAAGGATTCCTTTAGTTTCTCTCTTGTATTCTTAGGTATATTATTCATAAGATCAAAATCCCATGTGTTCTTATATATCCAATCAAATACTTGTTTTGCTCTAAATTCACTCTCTTTATTATCTTTCATCCAATGTTTTAGTTTATGAAGGTTAAAATCAAGAATATTATACATTGTATTACACCTACCTACCTTTTATCATTTTAGCAATAAAAAATCCATCCATATCTTTATTAGGAAGTATGGTCATAAATCCTTCTTCATGATACACTATATTATCTATATCGCCATAATATAAAGGCTCTATGTGAAACTCTGGGTGCTTTTTAATAAACCACTGTATATTTTTCTCGTTTTCTTCCTTATTTAAGGTACATGTTGAATAAATAAGCTTACCTCCAACCTTTACATACTTAGAGGAGTTTTCCAAAATATCTCTTTGAATACTTACTAGATCTGTTGTAGATTTAATATCCTTATTCCATTTTATTTCTGGTTTTTTTCTTATTATTCCAAAACCAGAACAAGGCACATCTATAAGTACTCTGTCAGCTTTTTCATTCAGTGTTTCTCTATATTCAGATGCATCCAATATATCATATTTAATGTTTTCCACTCCAAGCCTTGCAGCATTTTCTTTTATCAACGATATTTTATTTTCATATACATCAAAGGCTAAAATTTTCCCAATATTATTCATTATTTCCGCTATATGACAGGTTTTTCCACCTGGAGCGCTACATAAGTCTAAAACTAACATTTCTTCTTCTAAATCCATTGATGGTGCAACAAGCATTGCACTTTCATCTTGAACTGTAATAAACCCTTCCTTAAAAAGTGGGTTGCTCTCTATATTTTTACCTTTATTTATTCTAATAGCTTCAGGACATACTCTTCCCTCTTCTATATCATATTGATTTTCTAACAACTTATCCCAAGCTTCTTCATATGATGTTTTCAGATTGTTTACTCTAGCAGTAACAGCTGGAACCATATTAAGACCGCTAAGTATTTTTTCACACTGTTCTTTATTGTATTGTTTAATAAAAAGTTTAACAAGCCATTTAGGGAAAGAGTATTTAAAGCATAATTCTTCTACTTTGCTATCTTTATTATAGTAGCATAAATCCTTATTTCTTAAATAGTTTCTTAATACCCCATTTACAAGACTAGAACTTTTTAAAGACTTTCTTTTTGCTAGCTCAACAGCTTCATTTACAGCTGCAAAACTAGGAATTTTATCTAAATAGATTATTTGATATAGAGATACTCTTAGAATATTTAGAATATCCCTATCTAGTTTTTCAATACCACTTTTTATATAATGATTTAAAATAGTATCAATAGTATATTTATATTTTAAGGTTCCATATACTAGTTCCGTTACTAATGCCTTATCTTTGTCATTTAGATTAGATTTATTTAATTCTCTACCTAATATTATATTAGAATATGCTCCTTTATCTAGTACATCAACTAAGATTTTAACTGCTATTCTTCTAGCATTGTTCATGATCTTACCTCTGTTTCAATTTATTTTTCTTTAATCATCTCTTCTACTGAGTAATATAAGTCTTACTAACTGTGATATAGCAGTCAATGCAGCTGCCACATACGTCATTGCCGCAGCACTTAATACAGATCTGGCTCCTTTTAATTCATCTGAGTAAAGCACTCCTTTAGATTCTATTATTTTCAAAGCTCTACTAGATGCATTAAATTCTACCGGCAGCGTTACCAATTGAAAAATAACTACCCCTGAAAAAAGAAGTATACCTAAACTTACAAGTCCTTTTATACTAAATAGTATGCCTACAAAAAATATTATCCATGATAAGCTGGATCCAAAATTTACTGCTGGTACTATAGCATTTCTTATGACTAAAGGGGCATAATGTTGTTTATGCTGAATGGCGTGACCAGTTTCATGGGCCGCTACTCCAATAGATGCCACAGATGTACCATAAAATACTTCTTCCGAAAGCCTCATAGTTTTATTTCTAGGATCATAGTGGTCTGTTAATTTTCCTGGTATAAGTTCCACAGGCACATCATATAATCCATTACTATCTAAAAGCATTCTTGCTACCTGAGCTCCCGTATATCCATTACGACTAGAATATCTTGAGTATTTATCAAAAGTAGATGAAATTTTAAATTGTGCCCAAGCTGATACTATTAAGGCAGGAATTAAAATGATAAATGTACTATCAAAATAAAACACAAACTATACCTCCATATTCTTAAATTATATTAAATATTTATCTAAAATATTATTTTATTTAATTAATATATTTTACTATACTCCAAGTATAATATTTTTATCTAAATTATGTCCCTTTATATACTCGCTAACCTTCATTACTTTTCCTCCGGAAAACTGTATCTCCTCTATAAGTATACATCCCTTAGCACAAGCAACTTTAATTCCTTCTTTACTTACATCAACTATATACCCTGGTTCATATTTATGTTCATCATTAATAAGCTTAGCTTTATAAATTTTCATACTTTCACCATTATATTGAGTATGTGCAATAGGCCAAGGATTTAATCCACTTATTAAATTTAATATTTTTTCGTTACTTGAATTCCAATTAATTTTAGCCATATTTTTATTTAACATACTAGCATAAGCTGTTGGAGTTTCATGCTGTTTTTCTCTTGTGATAGTACCTTCAACTAATCCTCTGATGGTTCTTATTAATAACTCTGCACCATCTTCCATTAAAATATCATGAAGTTCTCCTGCAGTCATATTCTCTGTTATTTGTACATTGCTCTTTAACAGCATATCACCAGTATCTAATCCTATATCCATGAACATAGTTGTATTTCCACTTTCTTTTTCCCCATTAATTACAGCCCAATTTATTGGTGCAGCTCCTCTGTATTTAGGAAGTAGTGACGCATGCAAATTTATACATCCGTACCTTGGTATATCTAGTACTTCTTTGGTAAGAATTTGACCGTATGCTACTACAATGATAAAATCTAAATCTAATTCTTTTAGTTTTTGTATAGCTTCTTCATCACCCTTTAACTTTTCAGGTTGAAAAACTGGAATACTATGTTCTATAGCCACCTCTTTAACAGGAGACATAGATAGCTTTTTTCCTCTACCCTTAGGTTTGTCTGGTTGAGTGAAAACTGCCTTTACACCAAATTCTTTTATTATTCTTTTTAAAGAAGGTACTGCAAACTCTGGCGTTCCCATAAATACTATATTCATATTTTAGCTCCTCCTAGTTGTTATCTTATCTATAAACAATATGCCGTCTAAATGATCAATTTCATGACATAAGGCTACGGCAAGTAATCCTTCTCCTTCAATTATAGTTTCTTCACCTTTTTCATTTAAAGCTTTAACTTTAACTTTAGCAGGTCTTTCAACTTCTCCTTGTTGTTCTGGAACACTTAAGCAACCTTCAACATCTCTTTGACTACCTTCAGCAAATATGATCTCTGGATTTATTAGTTTTAATATACCTTCGCCTATATCTATTACTACAACTTTCTTTAATACTCCTACTTGAGGTGCAGCAAGACCTACTCCTTCAGCTTTATACATAGTTTCTTCCATATCTTTTAATAAAGTTAAAATTCTCTCATCTATAACATCAACTTTTCTACTTTTTTTTCTTAGTAATTCATCTCCATATTTTCTTATAGTTCTTAAAGCCATTTTAATACCTCCAAATATTATTAATGTAGATTAGTGCTTATATTATTATAATATTTTATTAATAACAAGTTTATAATTATGTTATATTAAGCTATTAGGATTAATATCCATACTTACTCTTACATCACTATATGCATCCTTTAGTAAATTATAAACTATTTTTTTTATGTCTTCAGCAAATTCTCTAGTAATTTTACCTTTGAGTATAATTTGCCATCTGTATAATTCTTTTATTTTAGAAATTTCACAAGGACATGGTCCTAACATTTTAATTTTATCACTTTCTTGTAACTTATTCCTTAAGAATATGCCAACATTTTGTATATTTTTTATTAATATATTTTCATTTTTACTACTCATATTGATAAGTAATATATCCGTAAAAGGAGGATATTCCATAGTATTTCTTATATCTATCTCTTCTTTATAGAAATTTTCATAGTCACAGCTTGCTGCATATCGTATACTATAATTTTCTGGGTTATAGGTCTGAAGTATAACACTACCAGGCTTTTCTCCTCTTCCAGCTCTACCTGAAACCTGCGTAATCAGTTGAAATGTTCTCTCAGTTGACCTGAAATCCGGAAGATTTAAAGATAGATCTGCTGCTATTACACCTACCAGTGTTACATTCTTAAAATCTAGTCCCTTTGCTACCATTTGAGTACCTATAAGTATATCTGCATAGCCATTTTTAAAAGTATCATATATGTGCTCATATGAATTTTTTCTTCTAGTAGTATCAAAATCCATTCTTAAGGTTCTAGCTGCTGGAAAAATTTTTTTTATTTCCTGTTCCACCTTCTCTGTGCCTATTCCAAAATATTTAACATACTTGCTAGAACATTGTGGACATTTATCAGGTATAATATGCTTACTACCACAGTAGTGGCATATTAATTTTCTGCCCTCATTATGATATGTAAGTGATATGTCACAGTTGTTACATTTAAATACAAATCCACACTTCCTACAAGAAACAAAAGTAGAGAAGCCTCTTCTATTTAAAAAAAGTATTGTTTGTTCTCTTTTATCTAGCCTATCTTTAATAGCTTCGTGGAGACTTTTACTAAATATAGACCTGTTATTATCTAACAGTTCCTGTCTCATGTCAACAATTTCAATCTCTGGCATAATTGCACCATCAGCTCTGTTTTTTATGTTAACTAATTTTATTTGTTTTTTAATACACCTATAGTAAGTGTCTATTGAAGGTGTAGCAGACCCTAAAACTAGCTTACAATTTTCTAATCCACATTTTATTTCTCCAATTTCTCGGGCATTGTATTTAGGATTACTGTCAGATTTATAGCTTCCTTCATGTTCTTCATCTATTACAATCAAACCTAAGTTTTTAAAGGGGAGAAATATTGCAGATCTGGCTCCTATAGCAACTTTTACTTTTCCCATTTTTATACGCAGCCACTCATCATATCTTTCCCCATCAGATAACTTACTATGAAAAACACTAATATCTCTTCCAAATCTGCCTTTAAACCTTTCTACCATTTGAGGCGTAAGTGCAATTTCAGGCACTAGTATAATAGCTTCTTTACCCTGCTTCATAATTCTATTTACAAGATGCATATATATTTCAGTCTTGCCACTACCTGTAACACCATGTATAAGAAACACATTTTCATCAGAATTCAATATTGTATTTACAGCATTACTTTGCTCCTGGTTTAAGCTTTTTTCATCATACTGATGATATTGCTTAGTATTATATCGATTTATAATTTCGTCTTGTAAACTAAGAAAGTTATACTTTATCATAGTGCTTATGGAAGATAGAGATATTTTAAATTCCTTGCTTAAAGCAGCTTTAGTATATTTACCCTTATTTTTTGCTACAATTTCATAAATAGACTCATAAGGTTCTTTCAAAAATTTCCCTGAAAGTTCATTACCTACATATAGTAGTGATGCTGTTTTGTTTTTCATTCCTTTAAAAATTCCTGTAGGTATGAATACCTTTATACAATCTAAATATGTACAAAGATATTTTTTTTTCATCTCATTTATTATAGTTAAGTCTTTTTGGGTGAATAATTGAAATGGATCACATATTTCTAAAATTTCTTTAATACTACTACTGTTTTCTACTTCTTCATATAAGTCCACTACAAAGCCATCTATTTTCTTATTACCAAATCCAAAAGGTATTTTAACTCTAAAGCCTATATCTAGCTTATTAATAAAACCTTCTGGAATTTTATATGTAAAAATTTTATCTACCTGCACTGAGGTATTGTTAACTATTATACCTGCATATTTATACACTTAATCACCCCCTATCATATATAATCAGAATTTTAATACTAAATAAAAAAGGCGTTTTCTTACGTGGTACGCAAGTTCAGCCCTCTTAAAATAAAAAATTAACTTTCTTTCTAAAACCCTGTAATCAGATTTTTATAATACGCAGCAGTCATTAAATCAACTATATAGTTATTTGACTGCATGCGTACAATCTAAACTTTACTATTTTTCAGTAATAGATTAAATACTTCTCTTGCTACCTGCCGTTTTGACATCTTCTTTAAGGGAATAATATTCCCATCTCTTGAGAGAATAGTTACTTTATTGTTATCTGACGCAAATCCTATACCCTCTCCAGTTATATCATTAGCTACAATATAATCAAGATTCTTGTTTTTTAGTTTTCTTTCAGCATTTTGCAGCAAGTCATTACTTTCAGCAGCAAAACCTACAAGTACTTGTTTATTCTTTATTTCACCTAATTTTTTTAATATATCGTTATCTTTAACTAAAGTTAAATTAAACTCATCTGATATTTTCTTTATCTTTTTATGAGAATACTGTGACGGTTTATAATCTGCTACTGCAGCAGCTTTGATAACTATATCTTGACTACTAAAGCGAGTTAAAACCTCATCAAACATTTCCTTGTTTGTCTTAACCTTTACTGTTTTTATTCCATAAGGATCTTTCAAGGCTTCTGCCCCTGATATAAGAGTTACTTCAGCTCCTCTATCTCTAGCTTCTTCTGCTATAGCATATCCCATTTTTCCTGTAGATTTATTTGTTATATACCTAACAGGATCTATATAAGCAACTGTCGGACCTGCGGTTACAAGAACTTTTTTTCCTTGTAAATCCTTTATATCATAAAGTGCACTGTGAATGTACTCCGCAATAAGTTCAGTATCCGCAAGCTTACCTTCACCTTCATCTCCACAGGCTAAACGTCCACTAGAAGGATTAATAAAATCATATCCAAAACTTTGTAATTTACATATGTTATCTTTAACTATAGGATTATTATACATATTTGTATTCATAGCTGGTGCAAAAATCACCTTGGCCTTTGTTGCCATAATTGTAGTAGATAATAAATCATCTGCAATACCATTGGCAACTTTTCCTATAATATTTGCTGTTGCTGGTACAACAGCAACTAAATCAGCTTTTTTAGCAAGAGATATATGTTGAATCTCCCATGCTCTTGGCTCTGAAAACATATCATAATTTACAATATTTTGACTCAGAGTTTGAAAGCTTAAAGGATGCACAAATTTGGTAGCTGACTCAGTCATTATTACATGTATGTCATAACCTTTTTTTTTCAGCTTACTTATTACATCTAAAGCTTTATATACAGCTATGCCACCTGTTACTCCAATAAGTATAGTTTTTTTTTTGTTATCCATTATTTTATACCTTCTCTGATAGTCTCGTATGTAATTGCTCCTTCATTAATTTCGTTTATAGCTATTGTAACAGGTTTAGTTGAGTTAACTCTTACTAAAGGATCTTCTCCCTGTATTATTTGTCTAGCTCTTTTTGAAGTCATAGTAACTAATGTGTATCTGTTATCAACTTTTTCTAATAATTCAATTATTGATGGATTAATCATAGAGTTGCTCATGAATAATTCCCTCCTTAGAATCTAATATTTTATCTTTAACTCTGTCCACTCTACATCTCTCAGCTACAATTATACTTTGTATTTTTTTTACTGCTTCTTCTACTTCATCATTTATAACAGCATAATTGTATTTTGACATATAATTTACTTCTTTATATGCGGATTTAAATCTAGTAACCAAGGATTCAGGGGTTTCACTTCCTCGCTTTATTATTCTATTTTTTAATTCTTCCATAGAAGGTGGAAGTATAAATATAAATACTCCCTCAGGATAATTTTCTTTTACCTTTAAGGCTCCCTGAATATCTATTTCTAGTATAACATCTCTTCCATCTTCTATAGCTTCCAGTGCTTTGGATCTAGGAGTTCCATAGTAATTTCCATATACCTCTGCATATTCTAAGAAATCATTATTGGATATCCTACATTCAAAATCTTCCCTTTTTAAAAAATAATAGTTAACTCCATCTATTTCGCCTATTCGCGGCTGTCTTGTAGTAGCAGAAACAGAAAGCCAGAAATCACCTTCATTTAATAATGCTTTACATATAGTACCTTTCCCAGCTCCCGAAGGTCCTGATATTACTACTAAAAGCCCCTTCTTTTTCATTATTCTTCTACCTCGTTCGCTTCTTCTGCCTCTTCTTCTTTAGATGATAGTCTATGCGCTACAGTTTCTGGTTGAACTGCAGAAAGTATAACATGGTCACTATCAGTTATTATAACTGCTCTAGTTCTTCTACCATAAGTAGCATCTATAAGCATTCCTCTATCTCTTGCTTCCTGAATTATTCTTTTGATAGGAGCGGATTCTGGACTAACTATGGCTACTAATCTATTTGCTGAAACGATGTTCCCAAAGCCTATATTTATCAATTTTATACTCATATATTTCCTCCTAGTTTCTACTCAATGTTTTGCACTTGTTCTCTTATCTTTTCAATTTCGTTTTTTATATTTAAAACAAAATTTGTTATTTCTAAATTATTTGCTTTTGATCCAATTGTATTTGTTTCTCTATTCATTTCTTGAACAATAAAATCAAGTTTTCTTCCTATAGGTTCATCTATGCTCATAGTATCCTTTAACTGTAATATATGGCTGTTTAATCTAACAATTTCTTCATCTACACATGCTTTATCTGCAAAAATAGCAATTTCCATAGCTATTCTGTTATCATCGATTTGATAATCTTTAACTAATTCATTTAGTCTTTCAGTAAATTTTTCTTTATATTCTTTTACTATTAAAGGCGATCTTTCTTCTATTTTATCCAAAAAACCCTTAATATAGTCACATTTTAAGAGTATGTTGCTTTGGAGTTTTTGTCCTTCCCTTTCTCTCATTTCTACTAATAAGTTTATAGCGTCACATAAAGGCGTAGAAAGGATTGCCCATATTTCTTCTAAGTTATCCTGTTCTTGCTCTAAAGTTATTACATCGGGAAACTTGGCTATAAGAGATAAAGATAAATTTTCCTTAATACTATATCTATCTTTTATTCTATTTAAGCAGTCTACATAGCTATCTGCAAGATTCTCATCTAATATAGCTTTACTACTTTGTTTTCCATGAACACTTTGAGTAATAAAAATATCAACCTTTCCTCTGTTAACTTTTTGTAAGACAGTTTTTCTTATCCTATCTTCTAAGGCTAGCAGGCTTTTAGGCATTTTTATATTTAAGTCACAATATCTATGATTGACACTTTTTATTTCCACCGTAAAACTTAGCCCATGTTGTTCTATGCTTCCCCTTCCAAATCCGGTCATGCTTTTTACCATTATTAATTCATCCTTCCGTTATTCCTTGTGAATCCATAATAATTATACATAAATATTAATAATAATTTCAAGATAAATTTACGATATCTAGCTTTATATGACAAAACATAGTTTAAAAAGATTATATCACAAAAATATATAGTGAGTGCATTTATAGAAATATTGCAAATATATTATTAATTTATATAGGCCTATTACTAGATATTTTTAGGCGCTTATATAATAATATAAACAATTTAAACTAAATATAATCTCTCTTCAAAAAGTTCTCTAATTTTTTAATATAACTAGTTTTGCTGACAGTAAACATTAACTTTATCCGATGGCTACCCGCTCTAATACGCCCATCTTTATAGGAAACTCCTCTTCAGAGGAGTACTCACAGAGTAAGCGACCATATCAAAATCACAGATTTTGTATATCTGCTTAACCGATTCGCACAAAATCACAGATTTTGGCTCTCTGCTTAACTGGGAGTAAAGAGCGGCTACGTCCCTGGATCGTAAGACAAACCCCATCTGATTCAAGTTTCACTTTATCTTAACTTTTTGTCCTGGAAGGCTATCTCCAAATATTACTCCTAAATTTCCTAATTGTTTTCCACCTCCCTTATAGCTATAGGTATGTAACATACTCTCTATACCTTCAATAATACTATCTTTTTCACCTTGACTAACACAAAAATCCACAAATTTAGAATTCATTCCTAAGATACATAGAATTTTTCTATCCTTCTATTATAATCTAACCATTATAGTTTTTCATAGCTTTTATTATAATTTCATAAATTTATTTTCTTTTTCTCACTATTGGGTTCCTAGCTCGAAACTTAACTTATACGTAGGAATATGTTGACAAAACTGAAGCACATTTAAAAACTTTTTTATCAGTCTTAGTGAAGTGTTTTAGAAAATCTTAGAACCTTATATATGGTGAAAAGCCTAAATGGCTTTTCACCAGCGACTTATCAATGGTAATTGATAAGTTGGTCCGACAGAGCGCAGCGAGTTTATATAAGGTTCTTTTGAATTTATTATGAAACTACTCTTCCTTTCGTCAGAGTAGTAAGCGATTCGCACAAAATCACAGATTTTGGCTCTCTGCTTAAACACGAACTTTAGACTGATTAAAAGTTTTTAACGTGCTGAAGTTTGGCAACATATTCGGTCGTATAAGTTAAGTTTCCACCATGGAACCCTATAAATTTATATCAGTACTATAAAGCCTGTGAACTAAAGATTCACAGGCTTTATAGTACTGATATAAAAATTAGTTATCACAGACTTTATATATTTAAAAACTATTAAATTAATTTTTACAGTAATTCTTTTATAGTATTATGCAAATCAAACCACCGTTGCCTTCATTTATTATTTTTTGAAGAGTTCTTTGTATTTTTACCTGTACATCTTCTGGCATCTTATATAATTTGTTTTGCAAACCTTCTTTTACAAGAATTTCCAAAGACTTGCCAAACATATTACTTTGCCATATTTTAGATGGGTCATTTTCAAACTGTTCCAGCAAGGATTTAAGCATTTCTTCACTTTCTCTTTCCGTTCCCATAATAGGTGATACTTCTGTTTCAATGTCTGCTCTTATAAAGTGTAATGATGGAGCACTAGCTTTAAGCTTAACCCCAAACCTATTACCTTGCTTTACAATTTCAGGTTCTTCTAGCTTCATTTCTACAAGTTGAGGTGCTACTAAGCCATATCCTGTTTCTTTTACATCTATTAAAGCTTGTGATACCTTATCGTATTCTATTTTAGCTTTATGCATTTCTTTCACCATATCAAGCAAATTACTTTCTCCAGCTATTTCACTTTCGCAGACTTCACCTAATATTTTGTAGAACATATCCGATCTTGGTTTCAAGTCTATCCTTGCTGTTCCTTCTCCCATATTAACTTCCAAAATATTTGCTGCCCCTAAGAATTCTATGTCTTTAAAACTTTCTAGAGATTTAGCTATATCTCTTACTTTATATATGTTCTCGCACAGATCTTTGACTAAATTTATAAAATTTGTTTTTAACCAATGAACTGGTTCTAATCTTTCTATCCACTCTGGTATATCAATATTTATCTCTTTGATAGGAAACTCTTTAAGTACTCTATGGAACACATTTGTTATATCTTCTTCCTTCATATTAAGTACATCTATAGTTTGCACAGGTACATCATATTTTTCTTCTAAACTTCTCTTTAAGTTAATGGTTTCAGGATTATACGGCTGTTGTGAATTTAATACTATTATAAATGGTTTATTTATAGACTTAAGTTCATTTACTACTCTTTCTTCTGCTTCAACATAATCATCTCTATTTATACCTGTTATAGATCCATCCGTAGTAATTAAGAGCCCAATGGTTGAGTGTTCATTTATAACTTTTTTCGTTCCTAATTCTGCAGCCTCTTCAAAAGGTATTTCATAATCATACCAAGGTGTGTTTACCATCTTTGCCTGCTCACCTTCCATGTAGCCTAATGCATTCTTTACAATATACCCTACACAGTCAACCATTCTAACTTTAAACTTTGTCCCTTCATTTAAGCCTACTTCTACTGCCTCATTAGGTACAAATTTTGGTTCAGTAGTATGAATAGATTTTCCTGACGAGCTTTGAGGTAGTTCATCCTTTGCTCTTTGCTTTTTATAAGAGTTTTCAATATTAGGTATTACCATAAGTTCCATAAATCTTTTTATAAAAGTTGATTTACCTGTTCTTACAGGACCTACTACCCCTACATATATGTCTCCTTGAGTTCTTTCTGCTATATCTTTGTATATATCAAAGTTCTCCAAAATATAACCCCCAGTAATCAAATATTAACACTATATATATATTGGTTCATAATGAAGTTTATTACTAAATATTTTCATTTAATATAAAAATTGAGAAGTTAAGAATGTAGATTCACAAAATAACATTCCTAACTTCTCTTTAGTATAATTCGTCCTTCTTATCTCTTGTCATCAATTCATAAACCGCAAACTTTGGATCTTTACTTTCAAAAAGTACTCTGTATAAAATATCTGTAATGGGCATAGATACTTTTAGTTTTTCCTTTAATTCATAGAAAGCTTTGCATGCTTTTATTCCTTCTACTACCATACCGACTTGCTCACTAGCTTCAACAGAAGATGATCCTTTACCAATAAGTATTCCGGCCCTTCGATTTCTACTATGTATACTTGTGCAGGTAACAATTAAGTCACCCATACCTGTTAATCCTGCAAAAGTTTCTTTTTTTCCTCCAAGCTTAACACCTATTCTTATAATTTCACTCATACCACGAGTCATAAGTGCTGCCTTCGTATTATCACCATAACCTATACCATCAGATATTCCAGCCGCAAGTGCAATAATATTCTTCACAGCTCCTCCAATTTCAACACCTACTAAATCTTCATTTGTATACACTCTAAATTTGTCAGTCATAAATAAATCTTGAACTTTTTCTGCATATTTAATTTGTTCAGAGGAAACAACTACTGTAGTTGGTATGCCTTGAGCTACTTCTTCCGCATGACTAGGACCTGATAGTACAACTATAGGATTATTAGGTATCTCTTCCTTAATTACTTGTGAAAGTCTCTTTCCACTTTCTTCTTCAATACCCTTAGCTATGCTTATAACTATTTGGTTATGCTTTATATATTTCTTAACTTCCATACAAATAGCTCTTATAGCATGTGATGGAATGGATAGTACTATAAAATCACTATGTTCAACTACTTCTTCCATATTATCTGATGCTATTACTCCATCTGGTATGAGTATGCCCTGTAAATATTTATGATTTTGTTTTTTTATATTAATATCACTTATTACATCTTTTTTCCTATCCCAAATTTTAACCTTAGTACCTTTTTTAGCTAGCATAACAGCCAAAGCAGTTCCAAAACTACCTCCTCCTAAAAAAGCCACCTTTGAAAACATATTTATTCCTTCCTTTCTCTAAACTCCAACTTTATTCCAGTTCCTGCAAAATCAAAATTGTCTCTTAATTGATTTTCAAGATATCTTGCATAAGAAAAGTGAATACATGTAGGGTCATTTACAAAGAATACAAAAGTTGGAGCTTTCGTTCCTATCTGAGTAACATAATATATTTTTAATCTCTTATTTGCTACCACCGGTGGTTCTTTCATCATTACAGCCTTACTTATAACGTCATTTAAAACACCAGTTTTAACTCTTTTATTATAGTTATCATAACACATTTTAATAGTTTCTAAAACTTTATGTGCTCTCTGTCCTGTCTTAACAGATATAAATAGGAATGGTGCATAAGGCATAAAAGATAAACTTTTACCTATCATAGTTTTAAACTCATTCATAGTTTTAGTATCTTTTTCTATAAGATCCCATTTATTAACAATTACCAATATAGCTTTATTCAACTCATGAGCATAACCTATTATTTTTTCATCCTGGTCAGTTATACCTTGTGTTGCATCTAACATCAATATACATACATCTGCTCTTTCTATGGCAGTATATGTTCTAATAACACTATATCTTTCTATTTCTTCTTTAACCTTGCTTTTTCTTCTAAGACCAGCAGTATCTACAAGAATAAATTTTCCATAATCTGTATCTAAATAACTATCGATAGCATCCCTGGTAGTACCAGGGATATCACTAACTATAACCCTTTCCTCTCCTAAAAGTCTGTTAACCATAGAAGATTTTCCTACATTAGGTTTTCCAACAAAAGCTACTCTTATATATTCATCATCTTCTTCATAAAGACTTTCACTCTCAAAATAAGATACTACTTTATCAAGCATATCGCCAAGACCAAGACCTTGAGAAGCTGAGATTGTAACTGGTTCTCCTATACCAAGATTATAAAACTCATATGCGTTATCTTCTTCCTTTAAACTATCAACCTTGTTAACAACTAGTACAACAGATTTTTTGCTTTTTCTAAGCATCTGAGCTACTTCTCTATCCGCTGCTGTAAGTCCTTCTTTTCCGTCAACTATAAATATTATTACATTAGCTGTTTCCATAGCAATTTGTGCTTGCCTTCTCATCTGAGAAATAATTATGTCACTACTCTCAGGCTCAATACCACCTGTATCAATAATAGTAAAGTTATATTTTAGCCATTCAGCCTCTGCGTATACTCTATCTCTAGTAACTCCTGGTGTATCTTCTACTATAGATATTCTCTTTCCTGCTAATTTATTAAACAATGTAGATTTTCCTACATTTGGTCTTCCAACTATAGCTACTATTGGTTTTCCCATATCTTAGTCCTCCTTGCAATGTTCATTTATTATTTTTACTAAATCTTCTCCAGTATAATCACATACTAGTATTTTTTTATTTAATCTTTTTTCTAGTTCGTCTATTGTAATATCATCTAAAAAGACTTTTTCATGGTTTGATGCTAATTCATATCCTTTTCTTAGCATACAATCAGGAATTATGATGTATTCTCCAATCTCTTCATCTTTAACTTGTTGCACTATATCTTCTCCAGTTATAAGTCCCGCTACAGTTATTGTTTCACCAAAAAAATAATTAATTATTTTTTTTACATTTATTTTTATATTAGGGTTAACATCCATAATAATATTAGCAGCATTTTGTATTTCTGCATATGCAGAACCTCCAGTTATAAGTGTAAAAGAACCCTTTGCTTTTAATTTCAAATCTTTTATAGAGTTGTTAACATGGTTTCTAAAAATACGTATAACTCCAACGCCATCTTCTAATTGCTTAAATCCCTTATAAAAATCCGTATTTGGCACTTCTCTTTCTGCAATAACATAAAATTCATCAGATAGTCTTACAAAAGGCTCTCCTATTTCTTTTCTATATTTATCTTGAAGCTTAGATACTAGATCCAGCTGCTCACCAGCAGATTTTTTATTATAAAGTTTCATATGGTATAAGCCTTCTCTAAACTTTGTAAGTCCTACAGGTACTACAGCTAAATTCTCTATTTGAGGGTAAAGCTTATATAAATCCTCAATAGTTTTTAACAACTCTTCTCCATCATTTACTTCTGGGCATAGTACGATTTGGCAATTTATACTTATTCCAGCCTCAGCTAGCTTTTTCAGTCTATCATATATATTACCTGCAAATCTGTTATTAGTCATTTTAATTCTAAGCTTAGCATTAGTAGTGTGAACTGATACATTTATAGGACTTATCCTATACTTTATTATTCTATTAATATCATCATCACTCATATTAGTCAAAGTAACAAAATTTCCTTGCAGAAATGCTAGTCTAGAATCATCATCTTTAAAGTAAAGAGTTTCTCTCATACCTTTTGGAAGCTGATCTATAAAACAAAAAATACATTTATTATGACAGCTTTTAGGTTTATCTAGTATAGCATCTCTAAACTCAACACCTAAATCTTCATCATAGTCTTTTTCCACTTCAAGTTCCCAAATCTCACCGTTACTTTTCTCAATTTCTATAGTGACATTTTCATCACAAATCAAAAATTTGTAATCAATAATATCTTTAACCTCTTGACCATTAATAGTCAACAGATAATCTCCTGCTTCTAGTTCTAATTCTTCAGCTAAACTCCCTGGATTCACTGCTGCAATTTGATTTTTCATATGTTCAACTCCTATTTTTCCTTTTCATAACCTTATATCCAGTTAACCAAAGCAAATTATGCTAAAACTAAACAAAAAGTTTACTTAGCTTAAATTTTTCATGTTATCTCCATTTAGTAATATTACCTTAATATGATTATTTAGTCAACGTATAAAAACCCTTCTAGAAGAAGGGTTTTCAATTGTAAAACCGTTAATCTGTCAAATGATGTTATAAAGGTTTTGTTAAGTTGCTCTAATATTTCATGTTGTTTTTTATCTCCTTCGTGTTCAACATCCTTAAGTTTTTTAAGGTTTTCTTCTGCGTTATCTAGCTGTTTAAAAAATTCTACTAAAGCATTAGCAGCTTTATATGCAATATTAGCAGTTTCAACAAAAAAATAACGAATCAATTTGGAATTTATTGATCCGTTATTTTTATTCATTTAGTATATTATGTTGCTAATGTTAAACATCCAGCTAGTTATGGCAATATATTATTTAGTTTTCATATCACTTGCTGGTATATATCCTAACTTTTCAACTAATGCTTTATTTTCATCACTTACCATGTAATCTATAAATGCTTTAGATAAATCTTTAGCTTCACCTTTAGTATACATATGTTCATATGACCAGAATGGATATTTTCCTGTAGTTATGTTATCTTTATTAGATTCTACACCTTCTATTTTTACTGGCTTTACATTTTTCTTAACATCCTCACTTAAATATGATAAAGCAAGATAACTTATAGAACCCTTAGTAGCTTGTATAGCTTTTTCAACATTTCCGTTTGAATCTTGAGTTGTTCCAAGCCCTTCTTTTTCATCTTTTCCGCCCATAACTGTTTGTTTAAATGTTGCTCTTGTACCTGAAGATTTTGCTCTATTTATTACATTTATAGCAGCATCATCTCCACCAACCTGTTTCCAGTTAGTTATTTCTCCTGTAAATATCTTTTGTATTTGATCCTTTGTTAGGTTATCAACTTTTACGTCTGGATTTACTACTACTGCAAATCCAATTACACATACTTGGTGATCAACTAATTCCTTTGCTTTAGCAGCATCTAATTTTGAACCTTCAGTTGTTACATCTGAATTTCCAATATCTGCAGTACCTTCTGAAACTAATTTTAATCCAGTACCACTTCCGCCACCTTGAACATTGATTGTTGCCTTTGGATTCTTTTCAGTAAATGCCTTTCCAGCTTGTTCAGCCAATGGTTGAAGCGCTGTTGAACCAGCAAGTGTTATTGAACCACTTATTTCCTTTTTAGTTTCTTCTCCTGTTTTTGCAGCCTGCTGACTACTTCCGCAACCTACAAACGCTCCAGCTACAACAGTTATTGCAACCGCAGCTAGCATAGCTCTTAAGCTTCCCTTCTTCATTACGTAAACCCTCCTCAAAATTTTCAATGCAATTGTTTTCTACCTTATTTATATTACATCTCTAAAGTTAACTATTTATTATACATAGGTTAAATAAAATTAACATACATATCAGTTAGCTGCCTATATTTAAATGAATTGAAACTTAATTCACATAGGGTTTTGTATATCCACACTAGGGCAGTTTTTTATGCCGACTTACATCAGTAAACTGCCCGTTAAATGCCACTTAGGCATTTAGATCCCACCTAAATTTTAGCCTAATGAATAAATACATTTTGGCATAGCCTAATAAAAAATATGTTAAGTTTTATTACAAAACTTAACATATACTTAAAACTTAGCAATAATTTGTCATTTAATTTAACTATTTTTGTTATACGGTATTTTGACTATAAATGTACTTCCCTTACCCAACTGACTTTCCACATCAATTATACCGCCAAATAGCATTACAATATGTTTTACTATAGCTAATCCTAGTCCTGTGCCACCTTGATTTCTAGATCTAGCTTTATCTACTCTATAAAACCTTTCAAAAAGTCTACCTAAATGCTCTTTGGGTATTCCAACACCAGTATCTTTAATCCATAATATACAAGTATTATTCTCATATTCTGTTCCAACTTCAACAGATCCGCCGTTCTCTGTATACTTAATAGCGTTATCTATTAAATTAATGACCATTTGTTTAAATCTATCACTATCTCCAATTAAATGTGGAATATTTTCTCCAACAATAGTCAACTTAATATTCTTTTTATCTGCTGAGTTTTTCATAAGGTAACATACATCTTTTACAATATGGTTTACTTCCACTTTTTCATTTTTTTCCTTAGTACTACTTTCAATGTGAGATAGAATTAAAATATCATTAATTAGTCTAGTTAACCTATCTGCTTCGTCATTAATTATACTAAGAAACTTGTCTTTGTTAGCAGCATCATTAACATATCTTAAAGTTTCAGCAAAACCTTTAATAGATGTTAATGGAGTTTTTAATTCATGTGATACATTTGCAACAAACTGTGATCTCATATTTTCTAGCTTTTTCACATCAGTTATATCCTGAACCACAGCAACTGTACCTATCTTTTCCTTATCACTTATAATCTCCGCAGTTCGTATTCTTAAATCTTTCTCTTTAGGCCAAAGTATTTTTAGTTCTCTATAATCTTCATTTGTATTTTTGAATACATCTTCCAATTCAAAATCTCTTATGTTATCCATGAGCTTCTGACCTATAATATTTTTGTTTATTCCAAATATTGATTTAGCGTAAGGATTTATAATAATCACTTTATAATGTTTGTCAATAGCAATAACTCCACTATCCATGCTTTTCAATATGGCCTCTAACTTATTTTGCTTGTCTAAAGCATCCTTTAGTGTAACTTGTAGTTTATCAGCCATATTATTAAAGGTTCTACTAAGTTGCCCTATTTCATTTTCTGAAAATATGTTAACTCTTCTATGTAGTTCTCCCTTAGCCATTCTTGATGTAGCAAATTCAAGATTTTTTATAGGCATTACTATAGATTGAGATAGCCTTGATGCAAATATTGTGGATAATAACATAGAAAAAACTATAATTGCTACATAATACTTAAAGTAACTATTTTCTATCATTTTAATAGCTTGTATTGTTATAGAACTTCTTAGAATATATCCATTACCAAAGCTGGTAGCAAAATATAATGTGTCTTTACCTATAGTATAGCTATGCCTTATGCTATATCCAACACCATATTTCCTTGCATCCTGTACCTCTTTCCTGGAATTATGATTGTCCATACTTTCACTATCAGCTACTGAATCATTTAAGACCTTGCCACTGCTATCTATAAATGTCACTCTAATCATTTCACTCTTAAGATTATATTTTAGAAAATCTTCTCTTTTAAAATCATACTTTAAAAAATCTTCCTTATTCTCTATATTTTCATTCTTTAATAAATTTATTATTAAAGCATTATTCATTTTTAAAGTTTCTTTTATATTTTCTTTGTACTCGTAATTTTCAATAAATATAAAAAGAATAGTAATTATAGTCATACTAAGAAATACAGTGACTAGCATAGAACTCATAAGCTTTTTTTTCATATTAATCACCAATTAATCCCCTGAAGTGAATCTATATCCAATGCCTCGTATAGTTTCTATATATCTAGGATTTTTATCATCTTCCTCAATTTTTTGTCTTAAATGTCTTATGTGAACATCAACTGTCCTAGTTTCACCTATATACTCATAACCCCATATCTTATCTAGTAAAAAATCTCTAGTCATTACCCTTCCTTTATTTTTTATCAATATTTCAAGCAATTCAAATTCTTTTAAAGTTAGTTCTATCTTAGTGCCATTTTTTAGAATCTCATGTTTTTCAAAATCTATAGTTATTTTGCCAAAGTTAAAAGATTTATCTACAGGTTTTATTGCAGTTCTTCTTAAAACTGCCTTCACTCTAGCTATAAGTTCTCTTATGGAAAATGGCTTAGTAATATAATCATCTGCACCTAGTTCTAACCCTAAAACTCTATCAAATTCTTCTCCTTTAGCCGTTATCATTATAATAGGCGTAGAAGATATATTGTTATTCTTTCTTATTTCTTTACACACATCATATCCATCCATACCGGGTAACATTACATCTAAAAGTACTAATTGTGGATTTTCTAAAGATGCAACCTTTAACGCTTCTAACCCGTTATCTGAACAAACTGTCCTATATCCGTTATTTTCTAAGTTAAATTTGATAAGTTCTCTTATATGTTCTTCATCATCTACTACCAATATTTTTTCTTCCGGCATATCGCACCTCCTGAGTAATTTAAAAGCTATTTCAAATAGATGAAAGAAAATAATCTCCCGCCATTATTATTTTTCCTATAGGAATGCATTAAATATTCATCATTGCAGAATGTACATATATTCATATCATAAATATTTTGCTTACAAATTCCTTTATCTAGTAATTGATGCATTATACATTTTTTCATGCTTAACTTTCTTCCATTTGATATGTTTATATTGTTATATGTACTAGATTGTTTAAATTTATGTATAAGCTCCTCACTAACTTCGTAGCAACATTCATGTATATGAGGCCCAATACATATAATTAGGTTTTCTCCTTTAGAGCCATATATTTTTTCCATTTTACTAATTGTATCTGTTAGAACCCCTGAGAAAGTGCCTCTCCAACCGCTGTGAACAGCAGCTACTACTTTATTTACTTTATCATATAATAAAATAGGAGTACAATCTGCTGCAAACACTCCAATAGCAGTATTAAATTTATTAGTAATTAGGGCATCTCCTTCTTCAGTCTTATAATCATATAAAACAACATCATTGCCATGAACCTGATGTAAATATCCTATATTTTCTACACCAAACCATTTTTTTATATTTTCTAAATTTTTTATACCTTCATCTGTAGCCTTATTAAAACTTAAATTATTTTTTGCAGTTGAAACTACTACCTCTGCTCCACTTAAAGAAATTTTTATAAATTCATAATTGTCGATTAATACTTTCTCCATATATGAACCTCCAATATTCTGTATTTACCAAAAGCTTAATACTCAATATTATAGGCATTTAATAATATTTTAACATTCATTTATATTGTATAGCATAAAAACTTATACTTTTTAACACCCTTAACTTATTGTTAACATTAACAATAAGTAATGGTATGCATTAGCATACCATTACTTATTACCTATTAAATTTTTAATTTCCTCCATAAAAGTATTTATATCTTTAAACTGCCTATAAACTGATGCAAATCTAACGTAGGAAACTTCATCCAACTGCTTAAGGTTTTCCATTATCATTTCACCTATATAATCTGAATTTACCTCTGTGAGCATTTGATTATTAATTTTCTTTTCTACTTCATTTGCCACATCTTCTATTTGCTGTCTTGAAACTGGTCTTTTTTGACATGCTTTTATTAAACCATTTATTATTTTTGTTCTATCAAAATATTCTCTATTCATATTCTTTTTTATTACTAGTATAGGTACATTTTCAATTTTCTCATAAGTAGTGTATCTCTTATTACAACTTAAACACTCTCTCCTTCTCCTTATAGATGCATTATCTTCCGTGGATCTTGAATCAACAACTTTACTTTCCGCATAGCCGCAATAAGGGCATTTCACTTTTCTTCACGTCCTTTTAAATCTAAAATTATGTTTAACTTAGTCTATGTAAACCCATTCCTATAAATATTATACACTTTTTTGTACAAAATTCTACATATTATCTTTTAATCTTTCAGCATAAAATCTTCACCATCAATAAGCAACACATCTACACCTATCTTTTTAATATTCCCCCATGGAATCTCAATATCTTCTGTTTTACCAAACCATGAAACTTTTTGAGCTGGTAATATGAGTGAAACAACCCTGCTCTCATCGCAATCTATTTTTAAATCCTTTATAAATCCTAATTTTGTCCCAGTATTTATGTCAATTATTTCCATGGATCTTAAATTACCAATAGAATATAATGCTTTTTCTTCTTCCATGTTTTATTCCTCCCTATCCCCTTTTTAATAAATATATGAATATATATTTTTATTCATTACAGTTTAAAGAATATATTGAGCATTAAGGTATCTGAAAAAATAACAAGTCAATTTTAACCAGGGAATTTTGTGTAAGACAAGGCGGCAGGTCCCGTCAATAGTTGAACTATTAACGGGTTCTGCCAACGCAGTATTACACAAAATTACCCGTTAAATTGACTAGTTATTTTTTCAGATGCCTAGGGTGCATTTAATTTTAGTGAAGAAAAATATGGAAAGCTACATTGCGTAAAAGCCTTAGAAGCTCTTAACGCAGTGAAGATAGGGCAAATCATTGTTTGAGTGTAGCGAGTTTGATTTGATCCTGAGCAAGTTTTAGAGCTTCTTAGGTTTTGAAGCACGTATCTGGAATATATTTCTTCACTAAAATTAAATGCACCTAGATGCCTTAATGTCAGTGAAAAATAAAAAGCTGAGAATATTAAGTTTGATACTTAATCTTATTCTCAGCTTATAATAATCAATAAGTATATATAATACCTAGATTTAAACGTATTTTCTCATATGTCTTAATGCAGTTTTTTCTAATCTTGATACCTGTGCTTGTGATATTCCTATTTCATCTGCTACCTCCATTTGAGTTCTTCCATCAAAAAATCTTAAATTAAGTATAAGTTTTTCTCGATCATTTAGTTTTTTCATGGCTTCCTTTATGGCTATATTCTCTAGCCAACTATCATCCATGTTCTTGCTATCACTTATTTGATCCATAACATAGATAGCATCTCCTCCATCATGATATATAGGTTCAAATAAGGATACTGGATCTTGAATGGCATCTAAAGCAAATACCACTTCTTCTCTTGGAACTTTTAATTCCTTTGCTATTTGTGATATGGTAGGTTCTTTGTTGTTTTCGCTTATAAGTCTATCTCTAACCTGCAGAGCTCTGTAAGCAATATCCCTTAAGGACCTACTTACCCTTATGGAATTGTTATCTCTTAAATACCTTCTTATTTCACCTATAATCATCGGTACAGCATAGGTAGAAAATTTAACATTCTGACTTAAATCAAAGTTATCAATAGCCTTAATTAATCCTATGCAACCAACTTGAAATAAATCATCTACATTTTCCCCTCTGTTGTTAAATCTTTGAATTACACTTAGAACTAATCTTAAGTTTCCTCTTATAAATTTTTCTCTGGATCTGTTATCTCCTTCCTTCATCTTTATTAACAAATCCTTCATCTCTGGTTCCTTTAAAACCGGTAGTTTCGCAGTATTTACGCCACAAATTTCAACTTTATTAATTATCATAAAGTCATCAGCCCCTTCAGAATATATCGCATTTAAATTATTTACTAAGGAGCTAAATTTTATACTAAAGACAACCTTATAACATTTTATTTATTTCTTTCTTCAATCTTTTTATTATTCTCTTTTCCAATCTAGAAATATATGATTGAGATATTCCTAACATATCCGCAACTTCTTTTTGAGTTTTTTCTCCTTGTCCATTTAATCCAAATCTCAAGCTCACTATTTCTTTTTCTCTATCACTAAGTCTTTTCATAGCTACCATTAAAAGCTGTTTATCCACTTCATCTTCTATAAAATTATACACTACATCATTCTCCGTACCTAATATGTCTGATAAGAGCAATTCATTTCCATCCCAATCGATGTTTAATGGCTCATAAAAAGAAATTTCAGCTTTAACTTTACTATTTCTTCTCAAATACATTAATATTTCGTTTTCAATACAACGTGAAGCGTATGTAGCTAATTTTATTTTTTTCTCTGGATCAAATGTGTTTACAGCTTTTATAAGTCCTATAGTCCCTACAGATACTAAATCCTCAACATTCACTCCAGTATTTTCGAATTTTCTAGCTATGTAAACTACCAACCTGAGATTTCTCTCTATTAAAGTTGATCTTACACTTTCTTCTCCTGAAACAAGTTTTGCAACTAAATCATCTTCTTCTTTTTTAGTTAATGGAGGAGGTAAGACATCATTTCCTCCTATATAGTAAACAGTTTTAATAAAAACCTTAAACTTTGTTAATATTCTATTTAATAAAATTTTTATTTTTAGCATATATACCCCCTATTGTAAGTGTTATTACTTATTTCTACAAATAATTAAACATTTTAATTTTTCCTCATAATTAATCTACATTATTACCCCTCTTGATAACAGTGCATCATAATCATTAATATCACTTAGTTTTCCTTCACAGAATGCTATTATAACTTCTTTGTCACAATTTTCTTCGCCTGAATTTATTGTTACATATTCCGGCTTAATACCTTCCATAGTTCCCCCTTGTCCATTTACTACTTTATAGGGAATATGAAATTTATCATAGGAATTTAAATCTATATCATAGAAAACTTGCTTTTCTACTATAATTACTGGTAAATTTGTAGCTGGTTCTCTTAGTTCGTTTCCAGTATCTAAAAAGGCCTTTATATGTTTCCTAGAATTTTTTAGTACAATTTCTACATCATAAATTAAAGTACTCAAACTTTTTCTATCTTTAATATAAATTATTAACCTATTTATTAGCATATATATTATCATGAGAGAAATCATAAGTTTTTTGTAAGAAAAATTCTCAATATAAAAACTTCCTATATCATAATTTTCATTATATTGATTCAGAATTAATTGTATAAAAATACATAGTCCAGCCAACCCCATAGAATATGAAATAAATATACATACTGCTTTTAAGTTAAGAATAAAACTTCTCTTTCTAAAAGCAATTAAAATTATTAATACTGCAGCAATAATTTTAAATGGTAAAGTTGAAAAAAAAATTAGTTGAGGATACACTAATGTAATAACATAAAGACTTCCTAATATAGCTGCTATAAACATGTATCCAAATTTTGTTCGTATTTTTATAGTATTTGCTGTAATATGCAACAAAAATAAATTTACTACTAAGTTTTCAAGAATTATCACATCTAAAAAGACAACCAAATAAAAACTCCACCTCCATTACGTTTATCTAAAGTTTATAGTTTTATTATACAGCTATAAATTTCAAAATTTTGTCATTTTATATTTATATTCTTTATTTTTATGTGATATAATATGCCATTATATTTAGATATATAACCATGAACCTATAAAAAAACACTAAGCAAGTAGTTCACTTGCTTAGTGTTTTTTTAGAGATTTCTCTGCTTCATGTAAATTTCACTTTATTTTCTTTGTCTTCTTAAAAATGCAGGTATTTCCAAGTTATTTTCATCAAAGTTATGATATTCTAAGGTAGCTGCAGCTTCATCTTTATTGTTTGCATGATTAGGAGTTTGTTGCGGTGTTATATTATTTACACTATTTATATTATTTGTTTTCACAACTGTTTCCTTCTTCAATTGAACTCTTTCAGCTTCAAATCCTGTAGCAATTACAGTAATTCTTATTTCATCCTTTATATTTTCATCGATTACTGCACCAAATATAATATTTGCATCTGGATCTGCTGCTTCCTGAACTATTTCTGCTGCCTCATTTATTTCAAGCAATCCTAAGTCTGGCCCACCTGTAATATTCAAAAGCACCCCTGTTGCCCCTACTATAGAAGTTTCTAGTAACGGACTTGATATAGCCTGTTTTGCAGCTTCCTGTGCCCTATTATCTCCAGTGCCTCTACCTACACCCATATGTGCAAGTCCTTTATCTATCATTATAGTTCTAACATCTGCAAAATCAAGGTTTACAAGACCAGGAATAGTAATTAAGTCAGATATACCCTGAACACCTTGTCTCAAAATATCATCTGCATATTTAAATGATTCCATTAGGGTAGTTTTCTTATCAACTATGCTTAACAATCTTTCATTTGGAATAGTTACTAAGGTATCTACTCTTTCTTTCAGATTCTTAATTCCCATTTCTGCATGGAGCATTCTTTTTCTACCTTCAAATGGAAAAGGCTTAGTTACTACACCTACGGTTAAAATCCCCATAGATTTAGCTATTTCAGCAATTACTGGTGCTGCTCCTGTACCAGTACCACCACCCATACCAGCTGTAATAAATACCATATCTGCGCCTTTTATTGCTTGTGAAATTTCATCTTTACTTTCGTCAGCTGCTTTTTGTCCGATTTCAGGGTTGGCACCAGCTCCCAGACCCTTAGTAAGCTTATCCCCTATCTGTATTTTTTGTGATGCTTGCGAAAGCATTAATGCCTGTTTATCTGTATTTACAGAAATAAACTCAACATTCTTTAATCCATCCCTTATCATTCTGTTTACAGCATTGTTCCCGCCGCCACCGCATCCTATTACTTTTATATTTGCAAATTGTTGAAGTTCAACATCAAAATCTAGCACAATACTACCTCCCTCATTAGAAAAAATCTGTAAAAAAATCTTTTATTTTTGATACAAATCCAATGTTTTCTTTTTTTTCTTCCCTAATATCACTTTCCATAGCTAATTCTCTTGCTGTATTTTCTCTTTCCTTTTCTGTCTTCCTTGCAAAACTTCTATCTTTTACTGAGTCTGCAACATCTTTCACTATACCTACCGCTGATGCGTATAGGGGACTTGCTGCTCCAATATAATCTGGTGTACCTATTCTAATTGGCTTTTGGATTATGTTCTTACTAAAGTCTTCAATACCTTTAAAAAGTGCTAGTCCACCTCCAGATATAACAACTCCGGTTAGTTTTTCATAACAACCACTAGACTTTAGTTTTTGGTCTATGAGATATAATAACTCTTCCACCCTAGCTTCTATGATTTGTTTTAATGTACTATAATCTGTTTGTACTATATTATTATAATCCGCATTGACATCAATTTTCAAATTATAACTTGTAGAATCTTCTCCAACACATCCATATTTTAGCTTTAACTTTTCCGCTTCTGAAAAAGGTAACTTTAAGCACAATGCTATGTCATTGGTTATGGTACTACCACCAAAAGCTATTGTACTTATATTAGCTAGATACCCACCTTCATAAGCATAAATATTAATGGATTCTGAACCTACATCTACTAACGCTACTCCACGTCTTGTTTCTTCTTCTTTTAATATAACTGCAGACAGAGCTAATGGTTGGAATACTACTCCAAGCACCTTAATTCCAGCCTTGTTTATACTCTTAAAAAGATTGTTTACTACTGTGGTTTGTGCTAGTATAATTTGAGCATCCACTTCTAGTCTTAGTCCACTCATACCTATAGGGTCTTTTATTTTATCATAACCATCAATTATGTACTGCTGAGGTATAACACCTATGATTTCTTTATCGGATGGAATTGTAATAATTTTAGATGCCTTTAAAACTCTTTTTACATCATTCTCTTTAATTTCCCTATCTTCTGAAGCAACAGCTACAACACCTTTATTCCATAATAGTTCACTTATTCCCCCTGTTAAAGATATGTAAGCTTCCGATATCTTTGCATCAATCATTCTTTCCAGACTGTCAATGCATAGCTTTACCGATTCAGAAGTGTTATCTATGTCAACAACTATACCCTTTTTAACACCATTACAATTTGCCGATGTAATTCCTATTATTTGCATTTTACCGTACTTATCTATTTTTCCAGCGGCAGCACATACTTTAGATGATCCTATATCTATTCCAACTATATACTCATTCATTAAGCATCTTTCCCCCCTTGTAAGAGAACCATCAAATTATATATTCAACAAAAAGTTTATTTTTCCTCTTAATATTTTATCATATTTTAATAAAATCTCAAATATAGTTAAATAATCTATCATTTTGTTTACTACATATAACAAAAGGGAAAGATTTACAATCTCCCCCCTTACTTATTATTCTAATTAGCTTTCTCTAAATCATTAATTTTGATACTTCTAGTATGTACAGTATGACTCCATTCTTTTTTATTTTTATCTATAATTCCTTGCAATGAAATAGGAAACCAGGTAATAGCATAAACTGGATATATTATGTAATACAAGAATATCTTAAAGCTAAACTTCTTTTCTAAAATTAATATAAAAGGAGTATACAGTAACTGTAGTATAGAAATCAATATAGCTATTATGGTTAACAAGTTAAAATTAAATGAATAAACAACTGAACTAAAACTTGCTATGAGGTTAGAAGCCTTTGCAAAATGTTGAAACGTACCCACTAGAGCTGAAATGCCCATCAATACTGCTACTACTGGTTGTATACTATATAACGCACAATCTAATGCAATAAAACTAAAACTACAGATAGACTTTTTTAACAACTTAAAGAAATATCTGCTGGCAACATCTGCAAATCCTTGCATCCACCTTTTTCTTTGCCGCCAAGACTGTGCTAAGGTAAGGGGTTTTTCATCATATATTATAGCATTATGAGCCCATCCTACTTTATAACCATGCAATATAATTTTACATGTAAACTCTAAGTCTTCTGTCAAACAAGTAGCTCCCCAACCAAGCTTTTTCAATATATTAGTATCAATACAAAAACCTGTTCCACCCAATTGGCTAGATAAACCCATATTACTTCTTGCTAATTGAAATATTCTATTATTAGTCCAAAATGATATAGAATAGCTAGCTGTAATCCAAGTATCTTGAGGATTTTTACTATCTAAGTAGCCTTGAACTACCTTATAACCTTCACAAAGCTTTTTATTCATTTCCTTTAAGAACCTTTTATGAGCAAGGTTATCCGCATCAAATATTGCAACGGCGCTATATTTTTTGTCCATTTTAAAAATCTTATCAAACATCCATTCTAAAGCAAAACCTTTACCTCGTTTTTCCTTATCAAATCTTTCATATACTATAGCACCTTTATTCCTTGCCTTTATAGCAGTTTTATCAGTACAGTTATCTGCAATAACAAAAATATCATAAAGTTCCCTAGGATAATCGAGGTTTTTAAGACTGTCAACAATGTCTCCTATAACAATTTCTTCATTATGTGCAGCAACTACTAAGGCAAAGCTTTTATTGGGTTTTACCTCTTTATCATCTTTTCTCTTATATATACCAAAAAAAGATATACATAGGTAGTACATAGTTATGAAATATACTATATAAGTTAAAATGCGAGAGGTATCATGAATTATTTCCTTGAAAATGCTCAATATCAATCCCCCCTAATTCAAAGTTATTTTAGCATAAATGAACTTTAATTACTATAGAATTTATAATAATTTAGCAAAAATATTTTAGATGTACATAGATGTACAACTTTTAAATTTAATTTATTCCACACAGCATATTACTAGATTATGCTATGCTGCGTAAATTAAATTTAAAAGTTCCGTATTTATATAAAAATAATAGCTATACATAGAAAAACATATATATATAGATTTAATTAATTATTATTATTATTTTTTGAATTTTAAATCACATTTAACACCATATAGTTTATTTGTTTACCGTTACTTCCTATGTTATTATATAATTATAGAAATTACAATTTATTGTTATAGTACAGCATTAGAAAAGGGGGTAGAGCCTTATGAGGCACTACGAACTGATCTTTTATATTGATTTAAGACGGCTTCATAAAAAAGATGAGTCATTTGGATAGATCCTCAAAAAATTTTAAAAATCAACTTTAAAATTGAGGAGGATTTATTATGGCAACTATCATAAAAAAAACAAATGCCCTAACAAAGGTTGAAGGTGAACATGAAAAAAAGGATGTTGTTAAAAAAAGTAATGTTTCAAAAAAGGAATTATGTTTAAAAACCTTTGACTACTTTATATTCTAATAAAAATAGGACCTTAAAGGTCCTATTTTTATTTATAATGATATTATTTTACCAAGCATATCTCTGTCTACAGCATAACTTAATGCTGACTCATAAGATATCACTCCTCTTTTATAAAGCTCTGATAATGACATATCCATCGTCTTCATTCCATATTTAGCTCCAGTTTGGATAGATGATTCTATTTGATGAGTTTTCCCCTCTCTAATCATATTTTGTATAGCAGTAGTTGCTGTCATTATTTCTAATGCTGCTACTCTTCCATTGCCATCAACCTTAGGTAGCAATTGCTGTGATATTATACCTTTTATAACTGCAGCCAACTGTATTTTAATTTGTTGCTGCTGATAAGGTGGAAATACATCTACTATTCTATCAATAGTTTTAGCCGCACCTATAGTATGCAGTGTAGATAAAACTAAGTGTCCTGTTTCTGCTGCCGTAAGTGCAATAGATATAGTCTCCAAATCTCTCATTTCTCCAACGAGAATTACATCTGGATCTTCTCTTAGTACTGATTTTAAAGCATTAGCATAACTTAAAGTATCTTTTCCTATTTCTCTTTGATTTATGATAGATTTATTATGTTTATGTAAATTTTCTATAGGGTCCTCCAATGTAACTATATGTGCAGCCCTTGAAGAATTTATTTCATTTATCATAGCAGCTAAGGTTGTACTCTTACCGCTTCCTGTAGGACCAGTAACTAATACCAAACCTCTCTTATTGTATATTAATTCTTTAGTAATTTGTGGAAATTGCAAATCATTTAGTGTAGGTATCTTTAAGGCTACTACTCTTAATGCAAGAGCACTACTTCCTCTTTGTTTAAATACGTTAACTCTGAATCTTCCTAGCCCTGCAATAGAAAAAGATGTATCCATTTCTCCTATCTTTATATATTCTTCATAAGCTTCTCCCAAAATTTCTTTGGTATATGCATCAGTGTCCACTGGTTGTAACTTCTCACTACCTATGTGTATGAGTTCTCCGTTTACTCTTATAACGGGAGTTACACCTACTGTTAAGTGTAAATCTGAAGCATTTTGTTTGATTGTTATTTCTAATAACTCTTTTAGTGATACCAATTTAAATTCCCCTTTCACCTTGTTTGCTGCGTATATTAATTTGGTTTGATCTTTTTTTAATAACATCTACTTTTTGTATGCTATAGTTAAATATTCGTATTAATATCATAATATTTAATAATTTCTTGTATTCATTTTAAAATATTCTACAAACTTTATAAAATTCCTTTTATTGATATATAAAACTTTACAATTAAAATTATAAGCGAAACAGCTGAGAATTAATAATAAAATTTTAAAATTTTATTATTAATTCTCAGCTTAATTCATTTCTTTCCATAATTTAACTCTTTATACAACTTCTTCAATGCTCTTTTTTCAATTCTAGATACATAAGATCTGGATATACCAAGTATCTTAGCAATTTCTCTTTGTGTTCTAGGTTTTCCTTCCAAAAGTCCATATCTCATCTCTACAACATTCTTTTCTCTTTCAGATAAACATGTGTTTATTTTAGAATACAATTTTTTAACTTGTATTTTACTCTCCACAATTTCAATTATTGAATCTTCGTCACTACTTAAAACATCCATCAAAGATATTTCATTTCCTTCTTTATCTATTCCAATAGGATCTTGTAAATATACTTCACTTTTAGTTTTTTTATTATTTCTTATCAACATAAGTATTTCATTTTCTATACATTTTGCAGCATATGTGGCCAACCTTGTACCTTTACCTGCATCAAAAGAATCAATAGCTTTTATTAAACCAACTGTGCCTATGGATATTAAATCGTCAACCTCTTTGCCAGGATATGAATATTTCTTAACTATATGTGCTACTAATCTTAAGTTTCTTTCAACCAAGATACTTTTTGCTAGTACATCTCCTTCCTTTAGTTTTTTTAAATAGTATTCTTCCTCCTTATCATTCAACGGCTGAGGAAATGAACTGCTATTTGTTATATAAGCTGTAAAAAACACCATGCTCCCAATAATATCTAATAAATAATTCGTAAAAAACACGGGCTGTTCCTCCTAATAGTGCTTATTAATATACTATGACATTGCATATTAAAAAGTGCATGTACATTAAAATATTTTACTATAAGGAGATTTTTATAGATAAATCAAAAGATCACTTAAACAATTATGCTATAGTGATCTTTTAAAAAAATGAATTTTTATTCTTATTTTTTTCAGATGCCTTAGTTTAAATACTGAGATACCCCATTAAGTACATCTTTAAATATTGGCGCTGCTGTACTTCCACCACTTTCACTATCCTTATTAATATCTTGCACAAATACAACCATTGAATAATATTTACCATTTAATTTAAAAAAACCCACAAACCACCCATCAGAATGTTCTTGCGGTTTTTCTCCTTGTTTTGCTATTTCTATTCTCTGAGTAGAACCAGTTTTTCCTCCTATTTCTACGTTGTTCATAGCTGCCGCTTGAGCTGTTCCCTGTTTTACTACTTTTATCATTTGTTTTTTCATAATGTTAGCTGTTGAATTGTCAATAACCTGCTTCTGTTCTTCCTCCATAGTTTCAATATCATTATTGTTATCATCTACATATGCATCAATAATATTTGGCTTTACATATACTCCATGGTTAGCCACAGTATTAGCTATACTTATAGCCTCTATGGGAGTTATTCTCATTTTCTGACCTATGGAAGCAAGTCCTAGACTACCATCACTATACTTGGCATCTTGCACTTCGAATTTTCCAGCAACTTCACTATCAAAGCCCAATACCTTTGCAAGTAACCCTTGTGATTTTGCATTATCATAGAAATTATTAAATCCAACTTTGTTACCTATTTGTGCAAAAATATCATTACAAGATACTACTAAAGCCTGTTCAGCAGTTAAAGTCCCATGCTTGCCTTCTTCATCTTTCTCATATAGTCCTCTGCAAGTAAAGTTATCTGTTACACTTATACTTTTTCTGTCAAGTCCAGCTTCCATTACAATAATCTTAAAAATAGAACCTGGATAGAATCCATTATTAGTTGCAGCCCCTATATTTACATTAGGTTTACTATCATCTTTTTGAACCATAGCTTTTATTTTCCCAGTATTAGCTTCCATGAGTATTACTCCAATTTGGCTAAAACCTTTATTCTTATCACTATTTAAAATATCCTTTATTTTATCTTCTATATTCTTATCTACAGTTAACCTTACATTTAAATTTTTCTTAGGAAGTTCCACTTTTTCATCAGTTATATTTCCATTTACATCTCTATCAATAATCACTTGAGGCTTTTTGTTATTTTTGGTTTTATTATAAATTTGCATCTCTAAAGAATCCTTAGATTTTAAGGCACTGTTATCTGTTCTCCTTGGATTGGTAAGTAAATTTTCAAGTTTCCACACGCCATCCTTATTTGAAGATGAGTAAGTATAAGTATAAAAACCTTTTATACCTTTTATATCTTTTAATTTATTATATGTATTTTCATCTATTTCATAGTAAAGTTTTTGACTACTATTCAAGGTTTCCATTTTTGATAAATCGTAATTACTATTATAATTTCTCAGTACATAAATTAATGTTAACATTTCATCAGAATTGCCATCTAAGTTACTTCTATTAAATATTTCTGGGGATATCACTGCATAATACTTCTTACTATAATCAATAAGTTGTTTGCCATTTGAATCAAATAACATATAATTAGTATCAGTTATATCTTCTTTATAAGAGTATTGAGAATCTGCCATAACGCTGTACTTTTCTGATTTAATGTACTGAAATTTTATTATTCTATAATATAGTATAATAAAAATAATTAAAAATATAGATAACAATATATATTGTCTTTTTCTTATTATTCTTCTACTAAGTTTTAGTATCATAAAAACACCCCCTTCTAAACATAATTTTTGTCAAGAATGAGGTGTTTTATTCATATCATTGCAACCCTTGTAAAATTTGTTTTATATTTACACAAATTATATATAGATGTTGAACTTTTAAATTTAACCTAATAAAAAATATTTAACGTGACGAAACATGGTAATATATCTGGTCGTATAAATTAAATTTCGGACGTGGTTATCTATATATCTGTCTTTAATTATCTTTACTTTTTATAAGTATATCTCCTTCAAATAATTCAGTATCAGATGTAATAGTAAATATCATCTGAGCTGACGGAGCTGATGGTATTTTCTCTCCATTTTTGTTTTTCATGTCGCTTAAACATATTTCAAAGTTATCACCAATAGGTCTTAATACTTCCACTTTATCACCATCAAACACCTTATTCCTTTGCTCTATAGTTGCAACCCTTGATGAGGTATCGTATCCTTTTACAATACCTATGATGTCATATTCTCTTATATATGCTGATGTTTCATGAGCCTGCTTATTAGGATCCCCAAAATAAAATCCTGTAAAATACGTCCTATGACTTGCTTTCGAAAGGTTATCCAACCATTTCTGCTGAAATTCATACCCCTCAGGATCTTCAAAATATGCATCTATAGCCTGCCTGTAAGATTTAACTATGGATGCTACATAGTAAGAGCTCTTCATTCTACCTTCTATTTTAAAAGAATCTATACCTGCTCGAACTAATTCAGGTATATATTCAATCATACATAGATCTTTAGAATTTAATATATATGATCCTTTTTCATCCTCAAATACTGGAAAATACTCTCCTGGTCTTTTTTCTTCCACTAAATAATATTTATATCTGCAAGGCTGTGCGCATTGCCCTCTATTTGAATCCCTTCCTGTCATATAATTTGAAATAACACATCTTCCAGAGTAAGCCATACACATAGAGCCATGGATAAACGATTCTATCTCACAGCTTTCAGGAATATTATTTCGTATGTCCTTTATTTCTTCTAAAGACATTTCTCTTGCTAAAACTATTCTCTTTATTCCTTGATTATACCAAAATTTAGCAGATTTCCAATTAACATTATTAGCTTGCGTACTTAAGTGCAGTTCAAGCTCTGGTACAACTTCCCTTGCAGCCATGATTATTCCTGGATCTGATACAATTATAGCGTCTACTTTCAGTTCATATAAATTTTTTAGATACTCTTCTAAACCATTCAAATCTTCATTATGCGGAAAAACATTCATAGTTACGAAAACCTTTTTTCCTCTGCTGTGGGCATATTCTACGCCCTCTTTTAACTCTTCATCTGTAAAGTTATCTGCAAAAGCTCTCAGGTTGAGTTTACTTCCTCCAAGATAAACTGCATCCGCCCCAAAATTTATAGCAGTTTTTAGTTTTTCAAGGTTTCCTGCTGGTGCTAGCAATTCTGGTTTCTTCATCATTGTTCCCTCCTTTTTGTAACTGCCACTCCATCTCCCATAGGTATAACAGAAGTTATAAAGTGTTCATTATTTGATATAGTTTTCAAATACTCTCTCATACGTTTTACTATAGTTATTTTTCTTCTTTCTACCAAGTCTTGTGAAGCAACCATTCCTCTAAACAACACGTTATCAGATATTATTATTCCATCTTTACTTAATAATCTTAAGCAATTAGGAAGGAAGTGATTATAATGGCCTTTCCCTGCATCCATAAAAATCAAATCATACTTATCATCTAACTGTTGCAATATTTCTATACAATCTCCTTGAAGTATATCTATCTTATCATTAAATCCATACTTTT
This sequence comes from Clostridium sp. DJ247, assembly GCF_014231265.1. Lineage (NCBI taxonomy): Bacteria > Bacillati > Bacillota > Clostridia > Eubacteriales > Clostridiaceae > Clostridium > Clostridium sp. DJ247. Next base: position 117,186 of record NZ_JABAIW010000002.1, read on the forward strand.
CAATATTTTTCGTGGCTACTTCTATCATTTTCTCATCTCTTTCAATAGAAGTTACTTTAGTTACACTACCTGAACTTTGAGCCATTAGAATAGCTGAATATCCTATAGCTGTTCCTAACTCTAGTATTTTAGAAGGTTGTTTTATACTTATCATAAGCTCTAAAAATTTTGCAACTTCTTTTTGTATAATAGGAACAGAATTATGGTGTGCATAGTCCTCAAGTTCTTTCAACACACCATCACCATTATTTATTAACCCTCTTATATATTGTTCCATATAATCATAAGTAATACCGCTCATATTTTCCTCTTTTCCTCCACTTTTCTATACACGTACTTACATGTTGTAACCATAATAATTTAAACATAGTACACTTTTAATTCCTATATATAGATAACCACAACTTAAATTTAACTTATACGTAGGAATATGTTGCCAAAACTGATGGCACTTTTAAAAACTTTTTTATTAGTCTTAGTGAAGTGTTTTTGAAAATCTTAGAAGCTTTGATATGGTTGAAAGCCTGAATGGCTTTCAACCAGCGACTTATCAATTGTAATTGATAAGTTGGTCTGGACTGAGGTACGAGTTTATCAAAGCTTCTTAGATTTATAATGAAACTACTCTTCCTTCCGTCAGAGTAGTGCTCACAGAGTAAGCGACCATATCAAAATCACAGATTTTGTATGTCTGCTTAACCGATTCGCACAAAATCTCAGATTTTGGCTCTCTGCTTAAACACGAACTTTAGACTAATTAAAAGTTTTTAACGTGCCGAAGTTTGGCAGCATATTCCGTCGTATAAGTTAAATTTCGGACATGCTTATCTATAACAAAAAACAATTGACAGTTTAAAATTGACAAAAGAGAACTATAATATATTCCCCCTTATCAATTTTTAATTGTCAATTATTCTAATTCTCTTGAGTAATATTTTCTATAGGTAAAAATTGCTTTTCGCTATAGTATACCCTTATTTTCTTTTAGATTTTTTTCTCATATCTGGATTTAATATTTTCTTTCTCATTCTTATATTTTTAGGAGTTACTTCCACAAGCTCATCTGATGCTATAAACTCAAGACATTGTTCTAGAGACATTTGAGTTACAGGCACTAACTTTAAAGCCTCATCTGATCCAGAAGATCTTGTATTTGACAACTGCTTTTTCTTACATACATTAATATCAAGATCGTCTGCTCTTGAACATTCTCCAGCTATCATCCCTTGATAAACATCTATTCCTGCAGGTATAAATAACGTTCCTCTTTCCTGTGCATTAAATAATCCGTAAGTAATTGATACTCCTGTTTCAAACACTACAAGGGAACCCCTAGTTCTTTCTGGAATTTCACCTCTATAGTCTTCATAGCCGTGAAGAACGTGATTCATTATACCATTACCCTTAGTATCAGTCATAAATTCGTTTCTAAATCCTATAAGACCTCTTGCTGGAACTTTAAACTCAAGTCTTGTATATCCATTAACAGCTGATGTCATATTTACCATTTCAGCTTTTCTAGGTCCTAGTTTTTCCATAACAGGTCCCATAAACTCTTCTGGCACATCTATTGTAAGATATTCTATCGGTTCAAGTTTCTTTCCATTTTCTTCTTTAAATATAACGGAAGGTTTAGAAACTTGGAATTCATATCCTTCTCTTCTCATCGTTTCAATTAAAACTGAAAGATGAAGTTCTCCTCTACCGCTTACTTTAAAGCACTCTGCAGATTCTGTTTCTTCAACTCTTAAAGATACATTTGTTTCTAATTCTTTTAATAATCTATCTCTAAGATGTCTTGATGTAACAAAATCTCCATCTTGACCAGCAAAAGGTGAATCATTAACCATGAAGTTCATACTTAATGTAGGTTCATCTATTTCTACAAAAGGAAGTGCTTCTGGATTATTAATATCTGCCAAGGTTTCTCCTATGTTTATATCAGGAATACCTGAAACAGCTACTATATCTCCAAGTTTTGCTTCTTCTGTTTCTTCTTTCTTAAGCCCATTATAAATGTAAATATTTGTAACTTTTACATTATCTATTTTTCCATCTTTTCTTACTAATGCTACAGCTTGATTCTTTTTAATACTTCCTCTTTCTATCTTTCCAATTCCTATTTTACCAACATACTCGTTATAATCTATAGTAGTAACTAGCATTTGGAACGGCATATCTAAATATCCTTGCGGAGCAGGAACATTTTTTACAATAGCTTCAAATAGAGGACCCATATTTGTAGATTCTTCTTCTAATTCATTTTTTGCAAAACCAGCTCTACCAGAGGCGTATACTACTGTGAAATCTAGCTGTTCATCATTTGCTCCAAGCTCTACGAATAAATCAAATACTTCATCTAAAACTAATGCTGCCCTTTCATCTGGTCTATCTATTTTATTTATAACAACTATTGGTTGCAAGTTTAGTTCTAGAGCTTTCTTTAAAACGAATTTAGTTTGAGGCATAGGTCCTTCATATGCATCTACTACTAGAAGCACACTATCAACCATCTTAAGAACACGTTCAACTTCTCCACCAAAATCAGCATGTCCTGGTGTATCTACAATATTAATCTTTATTCCATTATGCATAATAGCAGTATTTTTAGAGAGTATAGTTATACCTCTTTCTTTTTCTAGGTCATTTGAATCCATAACTCTTTCTTGAATTTTTTCATTTTCTCTATACACATGGCTCTGCTTAAGTAGTGCATCTACTAAAGTAGTCTTACCATGGTCAACGTGTGCGATTATTGCTACATTTCTTATATCGTTCCTAGTGAATAAACTCATTATTTTTTCCTCCAATTTTTTAATAAAAATATATTATAAAATAATTATTCTATTTTATTTATTCTCAAAAAAAATTGGATACTATTAAGTATCCAATTCTATTTAGGCTTACCATATCTATTTTAGTATTATAGTCTTAAAAAGTCAACTATTGTAGAATTATTTCCCCATTCCAAATGTAAAATCTACACCTATAGCATCATTTAATATCTTTAAAACATCATCCCACATAATACTAAATCTTTGTTCTGCTTGTAAATATTCACTTACACTAGGATTAGTAGATATAATTGATGCTATATTATTAAGTTTTTCTTTCAAGTCATCTGATATGTTACCTTTTTGCATCTGTTGACTATATGCTTCTATCTGTAACTTTCTAAAATCATCTAACATTTTTCTATTAGTTTCATTACCCTCTATTTTTTTGCTAGCTTCTCTAAGTTTAACAACTTCATCGCAATTCTTTAATTCTTTAGCAAATTCATGTGCTTTGTCATAAATATTCATTAACTTACCCCCAATTATATTTCCATTATTATAGGTAATATCATAGGTTTTCGTTTAGTCTTCTCATAAAGATAGGTTCTTAAAACTTCTTTTATATTAGATTTTATGCTTGCCCATTCAGTTATATGTTTTTCTTCACATTCTCTAAGGGCATCTCTTACTAATTCTCTTGCTTCCTCCATTAAATCCTCAGATTCTCTTACATAAACAAATCCTCTAGAAATAATATCCGGTCCAGCAATTACACTTCCTGATTCCTTCTCTATAGTAACTACCACAGTTAAAATTCCATCCTGTGAAAGATGTTTTCTATCTCTTAAAACTATGTTCCCTACATCTCCAACACCTAATCCATCAACGAATACTTGGCCTGATATAACAGTACCATTTTTTCTTATAGAATCTCTTGTAACTTCTATAACATCTCCATTATCTCCAATAACAACATTATTGGATGGAAGACCTAACTTGATGGCTAATTCAACATGTTGTTTTAAGTGTCTATATTCACCATGAACAGGCATAAAAAACTTTGGTTTTACTAGTGTATGCATTAACTTCAGTTCTTCCTGACAAGCATGCCCTGAAACATGTACATCTGCTAATGCCTCATAAATTACCTCTGCACCTTTTTTAAATAATTGATTTATAACTCTAGAAATTAATTTTTCATTTCCTGGTATAGGATTTGCAGATATTATTACCATATCTCCAGGAATGATATTAACCTTTTTATGCTCTGATGCCGCCATTCTTGAAAGAGCCGACATGGGTTCCCCCTGACTACCTGTAGTTATAATAACAATTTTGTTATCAGGATACTTGTTTATTTGGTCAATATTAATAAATACATTCTTATCCACATCTATATATCCAAGTTCCATGGCTACTTCCATTATGTTTTCCATACTTCTTCCAGATACAGAAACTTTTCTTTCATATTTAATTGCACATTTAATAATTTGCTGTATTCTGTGAATATTAGATGCAAAAGTTGCTACAATAATTCTTCCCTTAGCTTCCGTAAAAATCTTTTCAAAGGTTTCTCCAACGATGCTTTCTGACATAGTATATCCTGGTCTTTCAACATTCGTACTATCTGCCAACATCAAGGCAACACCTTTTCTACCTAATTCAGCAAACCTAGCTAGGTCAGCTACGCACCCATCAATAGGTGTATAATCAATTTTAAAATCTCCAGTATGGAGAATTACACCAATAGGTGTATGAACTGCAATTGCAACAGAATCAGCGATACTATGACTGGTTCTTATAAACTCTACAGTTACGTTTTCCAACTTAACCATGTCTTTTGGTTTTATACATCTTAAGTCAACTACACTTAATAATCCATGTTCTTTAAGTTTTGTTTGAACAATACCTAAAGTTAACTTTGTACCATATACAGGTACATTTATTTCCTTTAAGATATATGGAAGTGCTCCAATGTGATCTTCGTGCCCGTGAGTCAAGAATATACCTTTTACCTTTTCTATATTCTTTCGTAGGTAAGTTACATCAGGTATTACGATATCTATTCCCAGCATCTCCTCATCTGGAAACTTTAAACCGCAGTCTATAATCACTATGTCATTTTTATATTCTATGGCAGTTAAGTTCTTTCCTATTTCATTTAAGCCACCTAATGCAACTACCCTTACCTTGTCTTTTTCTTTACGCAAAAATTCTCCCCTCCTTTGTTGTATTTAAGTATATTCAAGTATATTTAAAATTACTATACTTTCCCTTCACACTTATCGCATATTCCGTAAAATTTGACGCTATGATTGGTAATTTTAAAACTATACTTTTCTTCTATTTCATGTTCTATAAATTCTAATAGGTCTCCCTGCACTTCAATTACTCTTCCACAATTAGTGCATACTAAATGATGGTGTTGATGATTTTCTTCCTCGTGAATTAATTCGTACCTGCTGCAACCATCATTGAGATCAAGCTTACATATTACACCTAATTCTTCAAGTAATTGAACTGTTCTATAAACGGTAGCAAGACCTATTTCTGGACATTCTTTTTTCACTAAATCGTATAATTCTTCAGTAGTTAGGTGACTTCCCTCGTTTCTGATTATTATATCAACTATAGCTCGCCTTTGCGGCGTTAGTTTATATCCTTTTTCTTTTAGATTACCCTTTAGCTTTTCTATTTCCTCAGGTGAAAGCTTTGACATCACACTACCCCGTTTCAACCACTATTTTAATAATTTTCAAATTTAAGTTTAATATTATTGTTTAAGAATGTCAATTGAAAATCAATTAATATCTTCATCATCACTAAATAATGTTTCATATGCTTCTGAAACAATTGCAAATTCATCGTCATCTTCTACAGTGACTAATACATCATTGCCATCTTTATCTTTGTCTATTCTTAACACTATTGCTTCATCGCTATCCTCTTCATCTTTTGGCACTACCACCACATATTCCTTGTCCTCAATATCCATCTTAGTAATTACATCAAATTCAACTTCATTGCCATCTTCATCATTTAATACTATGCTTGTTATATCGTTTTCCATTATAAATTCACCTCTTCTTTATGCATGTTTTTTAATATTATATAAATTATTTTTAACTTGCTCATATTATAACATGTGAGTATAAATTTTATCTTAATTTCTTGAGATACTGTCTAAATATCCCTGTAATATATAAATTGCAGCCATTTTATCAACTATCTTTTTTCTTTTGGAACGTGATAGATCCGCTTCCAGCATAGCTTTATGGGCTGCTACAGTAGTTAGTCTCTCATCCCACATTTTTATAGGTAATTGTATATTTTCTTCAATTAATTTACAAAAATCTAGTACCTTTTCACTCTGAGGTCCCAAGGTTCCATTCATATTTTTAGGAAGACCTGCAACAATGCTTTCTACACTATATTCTGAACAAATCTTTTTTAATTCATCTATATCTTGTTTTACATTTTTTCTTCTAATAGTAGTTATGCCTTGGGCTGTGAAACCTAATGGGTCACTTACTGCCACACCTATGGTTTTATCTCCTATATCTAATCCAAGTATTCTCATTTATACTCTCCTACTTATTATGTTCAAATTTAAAATAAAAATGCCCAAAAGGGCACTTTTATTTTATCCCTAGATATGCTTTTAATACTTCTTCTAATATTTCGTCTCTTTCAAGTTTTCTCACTAAAGATCTTGCTCCATTATAATTTGTAATATATGTTGGATCTCCTGAAATTAAATATCCTACTAGCTGATTAACTGGATTATATCCTTTCTCAATTAGCGAATTATAGACTTCAGTCATTATTTCTTTAGTCAAATCCTTCTTACTTTTAGAAATATCAAACTGAATAGTATTATCGTTACCCATTTTCTCACCCCGCTAACAATTGTCATAACTATATTATAGAACATATCCACTTAAATGTATACTATTTAACTAGTTTTTCCATAATTGCAGAGCAGCTCCCTATAGCTTCATCTAGCTTTTCCGGAAGTTTACCACCAGCTTGAGCCATATCTGGTCTTCCACCACCACCTCCGCCGGCAATAGTAGCTACTTCCTTTATTATCTTTCCACAGTGTACTCCTTTTTCTATAGCTCCTTTAGTTGCCATGGCTATAAACTGCACTTTTCCATCTGCTTCACTTCCAAGAACAACTGTACATTCCCCAGCTTTACTTCTTATCTTATCTGCTAAATCTCTAAGGGCATTTCCATCTATATCCTTTAAGATTCCAGTAATAAGCTTAACTCCCTTTATTTCTTTTGCATTGTTTAATATTTCATCTTCCTGTCCACTAGCCAATTTTGATTTTAATTCTGCTATTTCTTTGTCCTTTTCTTTTATTTCTATAAATTGAGTGTCTAATCTATGGACTATTTCTTTCTCATTACATCTTAATTTATTTGATATTTCTTTTAATAAATCATTTTTTTCATGTACATATGAAATAGCTTTAGTTCCGGTAATAGCTTCAATTCTTCTGATTCCTGCTGCTACTCCTGCTTCTGACACTATCTTAAACAATCCTATTTCACCTGAATTTGTAACATGAGTTCCTCCACATAATTCTACACTGAAGTCTCCAACTGATACAACTCTAACCTCATCTTTATATTTATCATCAAATAATGCTATAGCACCACTTTCTTTTGCTTTATCTAAACTCATAACATCTGTTTTAACGTGTATAACATTCATGATATTTTCATTAACTAGATTTTCTACTTTTCTAAGTTCTTCAGCATTTAAAGCTTCAAAATGATTAAAGTCAAATCTAAGTCTATCATCATCAACATAAGATCCAGATTGATGCACGTGTTCTCCTAATATTCTTCTTAAGGCTTCATTAAGAATATGTGTTGCAGTATGATTTCGTCTTATATTTTTTCTTCTAGCAGCATCTACACTTAGAGTAATTTCATCATCACCATTCACTTCTCCAGATGTAACCTTTATAAAGTGTAGTATTTTTCCTGCTACATTCTTTTTACAATCTAAGACTTCAGCCTTAAAGGAATTACTAAATAATATTCCCCTATCACCTACTTGCCCTCCCATCTCAGCATAGAAAGGAGTACTATCTGTAATTACTACAGCTCTATCCCCTTCTGAAAGAACTGAAACAAATTCTTCGTCTTTGATTAACATTTTAATCTTTGCTTCACACTCTAAGGTTTCATAGCCTTTAAAATTAGTTTCTATTTCCAATGGTATTTTGTTTAATATAGTATCCTCTGATCCCATATAATTTGTAGTTTCTCTTGCCTTCCTTGCTCTTTCTCTTTGCCCCTGCATCTCTTTGTTAAAATCTTCGATGTCTATAGATATTCCTTTTTCCTCTAATATCTCCTGTGTTAACTCTATAGGGAAACCATATGTATCATATAACTTAAAAGCTCTTTCTCCGGAAAGTATATTTTCTTTCTTAATCTGCAAATCCTGTATAAACTCGTTTAAAATTTGCATACCACTATCTATTGTCTGGTCAAATCTTTCCTCTTCCAGCTTAATTACTTTTTCTATATAATCTTTTTGTTCTCCAAGTTGAGGATAATTTCCAACACAGTTTTCTATAACTATATCTGTTAGTTTATACAAGAAGGTATGATTTATTCCCAAAGATTTTCCGTGCTTTGCAGCTCTTCTTAATAATCTTCTCAATACATATCCTCTACCTTCATTAGAAGGTAAAATTCCATCACTAATCATAAAGGTTACACTTCTTATATGATCAGTTATTACTCTTAGAGATATATCACTTTTTTCCTTATCTCCATAATTTACACCAGCTATTTTACTTATTTCATCTAAGATGGTTCTTATAGTATCTACCTCAAATATATTATTTTTACCCTGCATAATAGTAGCTATTCTTTCTAAACCCATTCCTGTGTCAATATTAGGTTTAGCTAATCTATTATAGTTTCCCTCTTCATCTTTATCAAATTGAGTAAATACTAGGTTCCAGAACTCAACTACCCTATCGTTATCCGCAGCTTCAACAAATTCTTCTACAGAACTTATTTTGCCTTCTCCTCTATCAAAATGTATTTCCGAACAAGGTCCACAAGGTCCAACTCCAAGCTCCCAGAAATTATCGTCCTTTCCCAATCTAAATATTCTGGTAGGATCAACATCTGTTTTCTTAGTCCATATATCAAAAGACTCATCATCTTCCAAATAAATAGTTACATATAGTCTATCTTTAGGTAACTTTAAAACCTCTGTTACAAATTCCCAAGCCCAAGGAATTATTTCTTCTTTAAAATAATCTCCAAAAGAAAAATTTCCCAGCATTTCAAAGAAGGTTCCATGTCTTGAAGTTTTACCTACATTTTCTATGTCTCCTGTTCTAATGCATTTTTGACAAGTTGTAACCCTGTTTTTAGGAGGAACCTGTAATCCTGTAAAATATGGTTTTAAAGGCGCCATCCCTGCATTTATTAGCAATAAACTTTTATCATTCTGAGGTACAAGGGAAAAACTTGGAAGTCTCAAGTGATCCTTGTTCTCAAAAAATTTTAAATACATCTCTCTTATTTCATTTAGCCCCAACTTTTCCATGGTTAATCTCTCCTTGCAATTTTAGTATATTTGAAAAAAAATAATAAACTCTCATCCCAAAGGGACGAAAGTTTATTCCGCGGTACCACCCTAATTACACAGCTTATAAAGTGAATATTTTCTTATTATATATCACTTACTGTAAGCTAGCCTCTTTAAAATATAATGACTCCTAGATAGCTTCAATATATTTTACAAGAAGTTTACACCCTCCACTTCCTCTCTTTATGTAAGAATATATTTACTCATTCCAATCATTGCCTACATATATAATTATGATAAAAATTATAATTAAAAATATATTACATGTCAATATTGGTTTTTTAGTTTTAACGAATATCTTATTTAGAATAGGTAATAATTTAAGTCTTCATATATTACCTTTATAATTACACCTATAGGTATTGCTAAAACCATTCCTATAAATCCCGCCGCTTCTCCTCCTATGATAAGCAATATTATAACTACAAGAGGATGCATGTTTACACTATCTCCAGTTATCTTTGGTGATAATACATTACCTTCTATTTGCTGCAATAAATACAGCCATATTGCAGTATATAAAGCTTTCTCAGGAGACTTGATTAAAGCTATAAAGATAGCAGGCAAAGCCCCAAAGATAGGTCCAAAATACGGTATTATATTAAAAAAAGCATTTAACAAGGACAACACAACAGGAAAATCTATATGCAGAATTAGTAAAACCACAAAGGTTACTATACCTATAAAACCGCATAATATGAGTTGACTAACTATGTATCTTCCTAGTATTTTATCTACATCACAGCTGATTTTTCTAACTATATTTCTACTTCTTAAAGGAAAGAAATTTAGAACTCTATTATTTATATAATTACTATCAGCTAAGAAGTAGTACGCAACTATAGGAATAACTGCAATTGTTATGATATTCTGACCTAATTTTAATGCTGTATCAAATATCTTTGAAGATATACCTAAAAAATAACTATCTATCTTTAAGTAAATTTTATCTGTTATAGCGTACATAATTTTGTTATTTCTTATAGGCTTTAACCTAGAATAGAATCCATTAATATAATTCTGTATTTTATCTATAGTTGTATTTATATTCAGACTTTCTTTGAAAATAGATGGTATAACTACAACAAATAATAATAAAATTATTAATACTAATGCACATATCAATATTAAAGCAGCAGTACTATCACTTACACCACTATAATTCAACCTTTTTTGTATTGGTTTTAATGTATAGGCTATAGCAAAGGATAAAAGCAACAAATATAATACTTCTCTTATGATCTGACTTCTCAGACATAAAATAATTAATGCAAATATTACAATGGAAACTATACTATACTTTATAAAATATTTTGTTTTAAATTTTTTCATCTAAACCATCTTCCAAAAATAATTTATGAGGCAAGCTTGAAAAATTTATATTTTCATTCTTACCATTGTACAACAAGTTTTTCTCACCAAGCATTAAATCCTTAACTAATATTATCTTTTTCCCTGATATAAAATTCGTAATAAAACCTGTAGATATTATAACAGCATTTAGTGTAAATTTATGTTCATCAAATAAAATATCTTCTACCATTCCCAATACATTACCCTCTTTATCTCTAACATCCATTGCTTTTATATCTTTAAATTTTAGAAAACTTCCTTTAGCAGCTTTAATAATTACCATAACGGAATTAAAGCTTATTACATCTTCCAGCATTATATTTAAAGTCTTTCTAAATAAACTCAATGGAGTTACATTGAATCCTAAAACCTGTTTTCTATTAAAATCAATTAATAGATCATTAATAAAACCTAGACGCTTACCATTTACATTTACTACATCCATAAGACTAAAATCTTTAGTTCTATACATAGTTATCACCTCTTAGAGTTAACATGAATTATACGGATGTACACCATTATAAACTTATATAACTATTAATACTATAGTTTCCAAATACAATAAAAATATAACATTATGTAAAAACTTTATAGAAGTGTATGAAAAATTAAAATTAATGAATGTTTTCTAAACCTAAATTGTTAATTGAGTCAAATATAAATAAACACTATCAGGTTTAACAAACCTGATAGTGTTTCTTCTTAATTACGAATGTCTATTTGTAAATTCTGTACTACAAATATTTTATATTACAATATCTATTCTTCAGTTCCATGAACATGGTCATGAATATGTTCTGAATGTGTCTTCATTTCCCAAGGCTCTAACCCCTGAGATTCTCTATAGTTATTTATTGCTTTATGGATAGCTTCTTCAGCTAATACGGAACAATGCATTTTAACAGGTGGAAGTCCGTCTAGAGCTTCAGCTACTGCTTTATTTGTTAACTTCCATGCTTCTTCTGTAGTTTTCCCTTTAATAAGCTCAGTGGCTATACTTGATGAAGCTATAGCTGAACCACATCCAAAAGTTTTAAACTTTACATCTTTTAATATGTTATCTTCAACTTTTATATAAATTTTCATTATATCTCCACATTGAGGATTTCCTACTTCGCCTACTCCATTAGCAGCTTCCAATTCCCCAACATTTCTAGGATTTCTAAAGTGATCCATAACCTTTTCGCTGTAAGTCATCATATCTTATTTACCTACCTTTCTTGCATCTTCTTGTTTTATAAAATCTTCCCAGAATGGGGACATTTCTCTTCTTCTCTTAACTATACCAGGAATTATATCTAGTGCATAAGCTACATCTTCTTCAGTACTTCCAGCACCAAGGCTCAACCTTAAAGAACCATGTGCAATTTCATGTGGCAATCCTAAAGCTAATAATACATGTGATGGATCTAGAGAACCTGACGCACATGCACTTCCTGTAGAAGCAAATATACCTGCATCATTTAAATCTAATAATAGAGTTTCTCCTTCTATCCCTACGAAGCTCACATTTACGTTTCCTGGCAACCTGTCATGATCCTTTGGTCCATTCACCTTAACATAAGGTATTCTTTCAAGTAATCCGTTAAGAAGCTTATCTCTAAGGTGACTTAATCTATCTGATTCTTCTTTCAATTCACTAATAGCTAATTCAATAGCTTTACCAAGACCTACAATTCCCGGTACATTTTCTGTGGACGCTCTTTTACCTCTCTCTTGTCCGCCTCCGTGTATAAGATTCTCAATCTTAATACCTTTTCTTAAATACATTGCACCTACACCTTTAGGTCCATAAAACTTATGAGCGGCTAGTGATAAAGCATCTATATTCATTTCTTTTACATCTATATCTACGTGTCCAATAGCTTGAACTGCATCTGTATGAAAATAAATTTTCCTATCTTTGCATATTCTTCCAATTTCCCTTATAGGTTCAATAACTCCCACTTCATTGTTAGCAAACATTATTGAAACCAATATAGTTTTATCTGTAATAGCATTTTTTAAATCTTCTAAACTTATAAAACCATATTCATCTACTGGAAGATAAGTTATCTCAAAGCCATTCTTTTCAAGAAATTTACAGGCATGTAGTATTGCATGATGCTCTATCTTAGTAGTTATTATATGATTACCTTTATTCTTGTTAGCGAAAGCAATTCCTTTTAATATCCAGTTATCACTCTCTGATCCACCGGCTGTAAAAAATATTTCACTTGCTTCAGCATTTATAGCCTTAGCTACTCTTTCTCTAGCAGTATTAATAGCTTTTCTAGTAGCATCAGACATTGAGTAAAAAGAAGATGGGTTTCCAAAATGTTCTGTAAAATATGGAAGCATTTCTTCTAATACCTCTGGTTTTGTATATGTGGTAGCTGAATAATCCATATAAACTTTTTTATTCATCAATATTATCCCCTTTCTTCCTGCCAAACTTCATATTATTATAATCGTCTAACATATCTTGTAACGTAGTAGATTCCATAACACTATCAATACTCTTCTTAATTCTAGACCATAATACCCTTGTGGCACAGCACTCTATATTATTACATGATATTTCATTATTTTCTTCGATACATTCAGATATTTCTATGGGTCCTTCTAAAACCGTCATTATATCTGCAACACTTATATCTTTAGGATCTCTACTTAATATGTATCCACCTTGTGCTCCTCTTATACTCTTAATCAAGTTTGCTTTTCTAAGAGGTGAAAATAACTGCTCTAAATAATACTCTGATATATTCTGTCTTTCTGATATACTCTTAATGGATGACGGTTCCTCACCATAATGAATAGCCAAATCAACCATAGCTTTAACACCATATCTTCCTTTAGTTGATAGCTTCACTTAACCACTTCCTTTAATGTTGAGTGTTTTACTATGTTTTATAATTATAATAGCAAAGCAGAGTAAAATTGTCAACAATAGATATAGAAAATTTTGAAAACAAATTAGTTTTTTTGTAGAAACTAGTTTACTTTATTTGGCCCATTCCATTAATAATTCCTTCATAGTATCTTTTGCATAGGTTAGATCTGCAGAATTTAGTTTATTATTTGATAGCTTTTTAATTGTTCCATAAGGATTTTGAAGTGAAAGTTCCTCACCTCTATGTGGCTGCCTTCTATCCCTACGAGTAACTGTCTTTTTGTAACCCAACGGAAGTGTACCTACTATTTTTCTTAAGTAATTACTCCATGAGATTTCAGCCTTTAAGCTAAGACCTGTTATAATTTTTTGAAACTGCTTAGGTGTTTTCCCTTTAGCTGCACCTTCTGCAATTTTCTTAGTTAGTTCCTTAAGCTCATCAAAGTCTAAAAATTTTTCTTGTTCACTCCATAAATCATGAGCATCATGTTCTGAATCATGTTCAGTTTTTATAAAATCATGCTCTTCTATCTATGTTATCTTCAGCTAGTTTCACCTTAAGCATTTCTGTTACTTTGTCTAAACTAACTTTTCCATTAAGATATTTCAAAACTTTCACGTTATCTCTAATAAAAGTTAACCAATTTTCTTCAGAAATATTATTTATATATATAACAGCTTCCTCATTTTCAGTTACTGCTGCTCTCATAATATCTAAAGATGGATTTTTTATATATTTAATGGCATTCCACTCTTTCTTCACCGCAGTTAACTGTACTTTTTCCGTTGGGTTGTCTATATATCTAATTGCATCCCAATCTTTTTCTACAGCTAACATTTGCAATTCTTTTGAAGGATTTTTATAAAATTGTATTGCCCATCCTTTTTGTTCCATAGACATCAATATCACCTTCTTTAACTATCTGAATCTTCCTTAATGTATTTCATATAACTTTTTATTGCATTTTCCATCTTATTGTCTGCAGGTATATAATATATAGAATCTTTTATATTATCTGGTAAGTACTGTTGTGTAATATAATGCTTTTTATAATTATGAGGATATTTATACCCAATGCCTCTATTTAATTTTTCTGCACCTTCATAATGGGCATCTTTTAAATAGCTTGGTATATCTCCTATATCCTTTCCATTTAAATCTTCTAAAGCTAAATTTATAGCGTTAATTGCTGAATTAGATTTAGGTGATGTTGCTAAAAGTATCACAGCCTCAGCTAGTGGAATTCTAGCTTCTGGAAACCCTAATTGTAAGGCCGAATCTACACAGGCTTTAACTATTGGTACAGCATTAGGATATGCCAATCCTATATCTTCTGCTGCAATAACCATAATTCTTCTGCAAATAGATATTAAATCTCCTGACTTTACAAGTCTAGCCAAATAATGAATTGCTGCATCCGGGTCACTTCCTCTTATAGACTTTTGTTATGATAAATATTATATATGTACAATAATATTTATCTAATACCTAATAATTACTTGTACAATACTCATAAACTAAAGATTAATTATTACATAAATATTATACTCCATAAACAAATAAGTTGAACAGATAAAGTAATTAAAATAGTAAGAATATAGTAGGCGTAAGGTTAAGATTAGAATAATATTAGAGTTAGGATAGGAATAGCTTGAAAAGGTAATGGCGGACTACAGAATGTAGATCGAAAGTTCTTTTGAAGAATGCCAAAAGAAAACCTTTCTATAGACTTAAAGGAAGGATGTGGTGAGGGATGATGGGATACCTTAGAATAAAAGACCCACAGGGAAAAAATATTCAAGAGTTCTTTTTCTGTGAATTTACAACAAAAAATCAATAATAACAAGTGTCTTAAGTCAAAAACCTCAATTGAAATTGCTACTCTAAAGAATAAATTATATATTTTGATTAGGATATTAGCTTCAAGCAATTGAAGAACATATGCACAAAAATACTTGAATATTGCTTTTATTATTAAAAACTATCAGTTTTGCAGTATAATAATATAAAATAGCTTTAAAAGGATGGTGAGATTATGGATTTATTTGATATTGCCAATGAAAAAAATAATAAAGGATTAAAGCCTTTGGCTGAAAGAATGAGACCAGAGACTTTAGAAGAATATATAGGACAAGAGCATATCTTAGCTAAAGGTAAGATGCTGTATAGGGCAATAGTTACAGATAATATTTCTTCAGCAATTTTTTATGGACCACCTGGCGTAGGTAAGACTACATTGGCAAGAATTATAGCTAATACAACAAAGGCAAATTTTTATGAATTGAGTGCTGTAAATTCTGGTACAGCAGATGTAAAGAAGATTATAAAGGAAGCAGAGGATAACTTAAAGTTTTATTCTAAAAAAACAATATTATTTATTGATGAGATACATAGATTTAATAAAGCTCAACAGGATAGTGTTTTAAATGCAGTTGAAAAAGGTATCATTATATTGATAGGCGCTACTACAGAAAATCCCTATTTTGAAGTTAACAATGCACTTCTTTCTCGTTCTATGATTTTTCGGTTAAACAACCTTTCTGAGGGTGACGTTAAAAAAGCATTGAGGAATGCTATTGAAAGTTCAAAAGGTTTTGGCTATCTTAAAATAGAAGTAGAACCTGAAGTGTTTGATTACTTTGCCGTACATAGTAACGGTGATATAAGAAAGGCTTTAAATGCTTTAGATATGGCAGTTAGGACTTCATCAATAAAGGAAGATAAGGTTTTTGTAACTGTTGAAGATGCAAAAGAATGCATCCAGAGAAAAATGACGTTGTACGATAAAGGGGGTACATCTCACTATGATACTATCAGTGCCTTCATAAAGTCACTCAGAGGCAGCTCTCCTGATGCAGCAGTATACTATCTTGGGAAAATGCTAGATGCTGGTGAAGACCCAGTATTTATAGCGAGAAGAATTGTTATACAGGCTTCAGAAGATGTAGGAAATGCAGACCCAATGGCGTTAATGTTAGCTGTAAGTGCTATGAATGCTACTCATATGATTGGCATGCCTGAATGTAGATATGCACTATCACAAGCAGCAATATATGTAGCATCAGCACCAAAATCAAATGCTTCCTGTGTTGCAATTGATTCAGCACTTACCGACGTAAAAAGTCGAAGAGATTCTGGAATACCGCCACATCTAAGAGATGCTCATTATAAAGGTGCAGAAAAATTAGGTCATGGAACTGGTTATTTATATCCACACTCTTATGGTGGATTTGTAAATCAGCAGTATTTGCCTGATTCCCATAAAGATGCTGTATTTTATAATCCAACATCTAACGGACTCGAATCTAAAATTAAAGAGAGATTAATTAGACTTTGGGGTAAAAAATAACTTAATAAGATTGGTTAATTGTACTAATAATTTAAAGACAATACTACATTAACTAACGTCATTGTTAGTATACCTAAAAAGAAACCATTAATATTAAAAATATACAGCACAACTCTTATCTTATAAAATAAAGCCTATATCTTATATTACATAGTAATATAAGATATAGGCTACTACTATTTCATTCCTGTAGATAACCTGTTGATAAAATTGTTTATAACTTTAAATTCATTAAATAAGAATGTTTTGAACAAACTATTTTATAAGACTACAATTATATAATATTTTATCGGTTCTTTAATATATGTCTTTCATTTCCACACACCATTTCTTTAGTCAAAGCATCCTAGTTAACTATCTATATAGCATAATTTATAGTAAAACATTATCTTTTTATATTCAAGATAAAGTAATATATTACACCCAAAAAAGAGAACAGATCTCTGCTCTCTATCTTAGTAATATCATTAATATTATTAAATTTGTAGTTTTCAATTTAAACTTTGAGCTATTAACAACTTTAAACTATTCTGATATATTTCTATTTCTTCTTCATGTAGATGCATTACATCTAGCTTTTCTCAATGATTAATCACTTGTTAATCCTTGTGGTAGTTCGTTTTTATCTATATCCTCTAGTTTTTTTCTTTTAATATATGAAAATATATCCTTAAAATTAGTCTGAGCTACTGCACATATATGTGAGTTATCCGCATCGTATGAGCTACTAATCACTTCTCTTAAAGCTACTAGCAGTTCCTTATTAATATAGATATTCTATCAAATGTTATTATATTTTTTTATGTTGACCATTGTTTTTCCATATATTCATCTCCTCTTAGATCTTTAGTTTCCTTCTTGATTATATTGTCTAACATATGTTTATGTATCAATTTATATAGTGGATGTGTCATAGCAGTGCTATGTTATTAATTTTATACAGACAATTTATCTTTTACACATGATTTTAAATCATTAACTATATGCTTAAGCTCTACAACAGGTATAATTTTTTCTGTCCCATATTTAAGCATCCATTCTCCATTTTCTTGCATCAAGCATAAAAACTTGCCATCTCTCATACATCTCTTTTCATTAATATCTAAATCTACTATCCAACAAATAACATAGTCAAATGTCTCATATGGATGATCATGTTTAAATAAATTACTTAACTTGTATTCAATTTCTACTAATATTTTCTCATTATTTCTATTAAAGCAAATCATATCTGTTGGAGATTGATGAGAGTAATGCCCTATTCTATCGATGTGCTTTATTAGCTCTTTACATCTTTGACTAGAAATCATCATAGCAAACAATAGTGCTACCTGAGATTCGTTATCTGGTCGCTTTGTAATAGGCAACTCCCTTATAGCTAATTCGTCGATTTTATCAAAGTCTTCAAGCCTTTTTTCTGTCTTTCTTTTTTTATCTTTAACTAAATAATCTATCTCTTCCATCTTTCTGAGTTTAAAATATCCCTCATTAGCAAGTGGTATTATATCTTCTTCAATAATTTTTTTTGCTGCTTCCAGTACCCACTTCACTTTTGGATCATCTTCATTTGATATGTTATTCCTATCGGCAGTTAATTCGAATACCTGAGAATTGATGAGGAGATGATAATGACTACTATTTAAATCAGGTATAAAAGTATTTTTCTTTGTAAAAGGAATAAAATCTTTTGCTAAATATACTCCAAACCTTGATTTCAGACTTTCGCCTTGCTTTAGCTTGACAATCTTCTTTCTACAATTTGTACCAGATACAGTCCCATACATCTGAAAAGAAACATATTCTCCATTTATATTAGTTGCCCTGTGGTATGGACCAAAATGTATACAATAATTTGATGATAACCTATAAATAGTTTCACATGGATCTTCCTTTGGTTTTTCCTGTGGTGGATGAAACTGGTGAGTTCCTGCTATTTCTTCTTTAATATTGAATATTTTATCTTCCAAAAATATTCTTGGGGCAACCTGCATATTATGAATATACTTATGTAATTCAGTATAGTTAGCAAAATAAGTTTTAAAGCTTCCAGCAGCTGTATACCACAAGATATAATCTTTAATAGTATAAAAGTTAAAGTATTTTTCAGGGTTATCAATGACATATCCTTCTATTAGTATTTGAGTACCAACTTTTCCAAGTTTAACTTGTAACTTTTCCACAGAATATGCAGGAAGTAAATTGTTACATAAATTTTCCCAAGGTTTCTCCATAACTACTTTATAAGCTTCGTTATCTTTTGTTTGCGTATAAATCGTAATCTTATCACTTTTTAAATATATCTTTGTTCCCAGTCCTTTTTCACCAATTCCGAATTTGGATTTATCTGAATCTCCTAAATTAAAGAATCTGTGTATGTCTTCTAAACACATACCTTTTCCATCATCCTGAATTTCTAAAACGAATACTCCATTCATATTACGGTATGTAACTACTGTAATAGTTTTAGCCTCAGCATCATGTGAATTACTTACTGCCTCTCTTAATACTTCCAATGGGTTAACTATATTTTTAGCTATTTCTCTAAATAGAGATGTATCTTTTACTTCTGGCTTATATACCTGCAATCTTTTTCACCTAACCTCTCAAAAATTTTCTATATGTGTGGTTACCACACATATTAGTATCTTCTATCATATAAAATCAATACATAAAATTCTATTTTTAAGGATGATTAATTTGCATACTAGAAATGTTATTGGTAAAAGGATAAAAATGTTGAGATTAAAAGAAGGGATAACTCAGGAACAATTAGCTGCACGACTAAATGTTCAGGGTATAGATATAGATCGTCCCATGATATCGAAAATCGAAAATCAATCCAGAGAACTACTAGATTATGAAATAATCGGCATTGCTAAAGCTTTAGGTGTACCCATCGAATTCTTATTTAAAAATAAATGAATATGCACCAGCTTTTAGTAGCTTTTTATACTCTATATAATTTCACATACAGGTACTTGTGAAATATGAAGAAGATTCTAAAACAACAACTATAGCATAAACAAACTAAAGTTATCTCGAAAGATTTTTAAACTAATATTTATGCAATAAATTATTTTAAATTTTTAACTAACTCTAAAAGTTTTTCTCTTGATTGTATTGGAAGTATTTCTATTGGGTGCTTAAACCCTACACTATATACTAGTTCTATTAAAACTCTATCCCTTTCCATATCTGAACAAAATCGTTGTTCCATCGAACTCCCACTTATGTTCACAGCTTATTTGGGTATCCCATTCTTGCAAATCTATTTTTGTACATTCTACTTTTGAGATAAGATAACTTATCAGTAACCCACACGCATATAATGCTTAATAACAAAATTCATTTCCATCTAATATCTGCTTTTTAGTATGGCCACTAACCTGCAACTTTTTAATTTCTTCTATCTGTTCATTTAAATAGTTCTCATCAATTATCTTTAGTGAGATAGTGTATAATAAGTACCAAACTCTCACTAAAACTCACCCTCTTTCTTCTTATACTGTTTTCTGTGTATAAACATATTAACAATTTTGTGAATTTCACTAAGGTACGTCAACTTTGAACATTAGATGCTAAAAGGGATATTTTCAGTATAGAAAATATCCCCAACTTTACATAGCCTTTGTTAGATAATACTAGAATGGGATAGAAGTGTATAAAATATTAAGAGCTTTCGTCCATATCTAACTTTTTATGCTTTCGTCCATATCTAGCTTTTTATGCATTCGTGCATTATTATCTAATTCAACAGTTTTTAATAGATAATCATTTCCAAAAGCAAATTTTCTACCGAATATAAATGATACTAAAGAATAGGTTAAAATAATTCCACTTGACGCTGCTAATCCATACGTTATTGAAACGTCATGTAGTTTAGATATGATTGGTATTAATACGATAGAGAAGCAAGATACAATAAAGCTTTTTATTGAGCCAACTCTACCTTTGATAGGTCCAACACAACGTTGTTGAAGATTAGAGGTAAAAATAGCTACAGAGAAGGAGTTTAATGCTCCGAATATCAATATGATAAGAAATGTGACTAATGGATTACTACTTAATATCATTAATCCGAATATTATAGCCTGCACAAAAAGACCTATGAATGCAGAGTTGTTAGTACCAATTTTCTTTGACAACATTACTACAAATGTGGCAATCAACATAGCGCCAACTGCGAATCCGCCATCATAAAGAGATATATAAAAACTATTGTTTTTATACCAAAGTGTAACCATAGGTACAAGCATTACGTTAAAGAAATTGATTGAAAGATAATCACCTGATGCCATAAATAAGTGTGCAGCAAAACTTTTTTCTTTCATGATAGCTCTGCCTATTTCCTTCCAATCGTTTAATAAATTCTTACCTATATTTTTACTATTATCTTTTTTCACTTCAACATTGGTTACGGTAACAAAGCTTATAAATAGAGCTGATAAGAAAAAAGTTACTCCATCTATAACTAAAGCTGTTTGAGGGTTGAAGAAGTATATTACTGGAGCAACAAGAGCACATCCTAATAACTGACCAGCTTGGAATATGCTTGTTATTATACCATTTATTTTTAGCAGTTTAGTTTTATCTTCAACAACCATCGGCAATAAGCTAAAATTAGCTGAACTGAAAAATGGAGCAACGATATTTAGGAATATTACAGCAATAAATAAGTAGAATAATCCTATATTTGTGAAGAAAACCATTAGACCGCTACTTACAACTAAGAATCCGCTTATAAGATCACAAACGATTGAAACATATTTAGGGTTATTTCTATCTACTAAAGAGCCTGATAAAAATTGTACTGAGAACATAACTATATATTGAAGTATCATTACACCGCCAAATGCCATTGCACTATTAGTTTTATCATACACTAGCTTACTCACAGCTATAGTATACATACCATTTCCTATATTAGTAACTAAAGTTGCAAGCATAATTAGCTTAACTTCTTTTGACACATTAAAAAAGTTAGCTTCAACTTGTTTATTATTGATCATTAAAAAACCTCCGTATAATATTGTCTAAAATATGACATTATTTTTTATGGTGTTATAAAGTAGTAATATACTATCCTTATAACACCATAAAAGTTGTAAGCTATAATACTTTAAATAACTAATAAATTATTGTTTATATACAACAAGTATTTGAATTTACTTTGTTATTTAGTTCAATTATAGATAAAATGCTTTCTTTTGAATTTTCTGCAGTAATTAAGCAAAGTTCTTTTATATCTTCATAAGTTATACCAACACTTTTTGCTGCGACAATGCTTTGTTTTATAGAAGCAGTATCTCTTACTGCAAATTTATAAGCTAAATTAATTAAGTGTTTTTCACGTTCTGTTAAAGTAGTCTTTTTTGTATCACCACAACATTGACAAGATTTTGTGTTTTCGCTCATATTAAAATCCTCCTAAATAATTATCTTATTTTTATATTAATTTTACTTAACAAATCTTCGGCTAAATCTTCAGCGTATTTGGTATCAGTTCCTTTTACAATAAAATAACCTAATCTATTGTAATTGCTCGTAGTTTTTTCAACGAGATCTCCATCAGAAACAGATATATTGGCTTGAGTTACTGCTGGGTTATCTAAAACACTAAGTTGATCATCAATTTCTACTCTTCCATCAGCATTTGACATTAGAAATCGAATAGAAGCTGAACTTGTTTCTGGTTCCTTTGGATTTACTTCGTCTATTGGGATTCCCAACGATATTAGTAATGCAATCTTATGAAGATTAAATCCTGTAGCCATTTCTACAAGTGTTGGTATATTGTCTCCACCAGGTCGTGCATTGATTTCTACTATCTTAGGTCCTGTAGGAGTTAGTTTAATTTCAATGTGAGTAATTGAAAAATCAATTTTTAGTGCTGAGACTGCTGATTTCACAACATCTTCAATTTCTTTTACAACTTGATCATCAAGTCTAGCGGGTACAGTATGTCCTGCTTCAATAGGGAAAAAAGGTGATAATACTTTCTTGGCAGTTATAGCGATTATTCTTGTTTCTTTATCGAAGGTATAGGTTTCAACACTGAACTCAGGACCAGTTAGAAATTCTTCTAAAATAATCTCTTCATCAAGCTTTTGACCTACTAAATTGCTTGAACAGTCCAATATTGATTCTACTGCTGAGCGAACTTCATCTAATGTTTGGCAGCAGTATACCATTTTACTTCCTGCGTCGTTTGATGGTTTAATTACAACTGGCAATGGGATTTCATTAAGTGAATTTACTGCTTCATCTACAGAACGAATTAATTTATATTTAACAGAATTAACTCCTGTATCTGACAGGGCTTTCCTTGTTTCTTTTTTATTTCTACACTTAAAGGCTGCCTCATAAGAAATTCCGTATTTTATTCCTAACACTTCTCTTATGCGTGCACATAATGGAACTCTATATTCATTTAGTGTAAATACACCTGCTATATTGTACTTTTTTGATAACTCTCTAGCTTTTTCTAAAACTGCATTTTCGTCATTTAAATCAACTTCAACTGGTACATCAACTTGTAATGCTTCAGTTATACTTAACTCTGTAGAAAATGATATTGTTTTGTAGCCTAATTCTCTAATTATCTCAAACTCATTTCCTTTACTCATAAGTTTTACAACCACAACATACTTTTCTTCATTATTCATAGATAACCTCCAAACCTATAGTAGTGAAAAACATTTTATTTTATCAACTCATGAAGTATGTTTCTTTTAATGTCATCAGCTATCCAAGGAGTTATAACACAATTATTATTAGTATGAATAATTGTCTTTTCTATCCATTGTACTTCACTTGCAGCTTTTACTCTTAACAAATCATTTTTGGTATTAGTTAAGAATAAACTTGAGTTTATAACCCACCATTTTGTAAATATTTCAGCACGCTTTAAATCTTCTTCAAGTCTTGTTGCTTCATATATTGGCGTTATTTCAGGTAAGGTAACTATAATTACCTCAGTATCATTTTTATTTCGCAATCTAGGAAGTAATTTTCTAACACTATTAGGAACTTCTACTTGGGAATTTTCGATTTGTTTATAATTCCTTTGAGAAGAGTCTAATAGAAGTAGGGTATGCCCCGTTGGCGCAGTATCAATTACAACAATTTCATCATCAGCTTTTTCTACTATCTTTGAAAAGGCTCTAAATACTGCAATCTCTTGAGTGCATGGAGTTTTTAGACTTTCTTTTAGATAATCGATATCTTCTTTACTCATTGTTTGTTCGGCTTCGGATAGAACTTCACTCTTATATTCTTCTAGTACCTTTTTTTCATCTATCCTGCTTAAGGTTATTTTGCTATTTTGTTGAATGACATATTGTAAATGGTCAGCTGGATCTGTAGTTGTTAAGTGAACTTTCATACCTTTTTCAGATAATCCTAAAGCAACTGCAGCAGCTATTGAAGTTTTTCCAACTCCACCTTTACCCATTGTAAATACGACTTTCTTCTTTGACTTATATAAATCATCAATTAATTCTTTTAAATTCTTCAAATTTAAATCATTTAGTTTTATAGCTATATCTTCGATACGGTCATCTTTAAGCATCATACGAATATTATCTATTCCGCTGATATTGTAGGAACGTAGTGGTATGAAATAAGTTTCTCTGTCTTTTAATTCTTCTGGCATATTCTGCAATGCAATTTGCTGCTTTTTATAAAAACTATCAGAGATACTATCATTTCCACTATTCACTAAACCATTAATAATAATTGTAAAGTTACTTATTTCTAGTTCTTTTAATTCCTTTAGAGCTCTTGCAGTTTCTAGTAAAGGTATCTTTTCTGCTCTTGAGACTAAAATTATTTTTGTCATATCAGGATTTGATAGTGTTTCTACGGCTTTTTTACAATCTTCTCTTCTGCTTTGAAGACCAGATAGTTGTCCTACACTTAAGTTTTCAGTATCTTGTTCATTTACATACTTATTCCATGCTGCAGGTAATTCCAATAATCTTAGTGTATGACCTGTAGGAGCAGTATCGAAAATTATATAATCATATTTTTTTTGTATTTCATCATTCGTAATATAATCTGAAAATTCATTGAATGCTGAAACTTCAAGAGTACACGAGCCTGATAACTTCTCTTCCATTTCAGCTATAACCACATCGGGAAGTTTACCTCTGTATGGAGCAACGATTGATTCTTTGTATTGTCTTGCTGCTTCCTCAGGATTTAAGTTTACAACAAATAGGTTTGGAGATGTTTCTACTTGTTGATGTACATTGCTTAGATTGATATTAAATACATCCTGTAAGTTGGAAGCTGGATCGGTACTCACTAACAAAACTTTGCTTCCATTATCAGCTAAAGTCACAGCAGTAGCACATGCTGTAGATGTCTTACCTACACCACCTTTACCTGTAAAAAAGATGAACTTAGGTAATGACAAATCTATGGCTTTATATTGTTTATACATAATTTTTTCCTCCCTAGTATGGCTGCTACTTGCAACCACAAGAACAGCCCTTTCCTGATGATTCCTCTGATGAAGTATCTATTGTTATTCCAACCCATCCGCTAAAATCACTAACTGTTGGATATTGATTTAATTTAACTATTTTGTCATTAACAATGGTTATTGGTAGTTCTTCAATACCATGAGCGGCAATATAGTCATTGATAATTTTATTATCTACAAATGCCTGTGGTTCCTTAGATAAGTTGTATCTCGTAATTCTAATTCCTTCTTGTTTTAGGTTATTAATTGTACTTGATACTTTTAAAAGTTCTTTGTCAAAGCCACCTGAACAACAAGTTACTGTTTCAAAAATTTCAATTGATATCATAAAAATATCCTCCTCAGACTTATAATCATATAAGCATGTACTTATATAAGAGTGTAAAAAAATATGATGCTTTATGTTTTCGTATAATCATATAATTATATGCTTATATTATTAATAGTAAAACATGGAAATTTATATGTCAATAGAAAAATGTTTTATTATTTGAGATATGAAAAGTCAATTGAAATGTAATTCACCTTTCGTATCTCAAACTAATAATTTAGTCTAGTTCAACTTTGTCTATTATATCTTGAATCAAATCATACAGTACGTTGTTTTTATTTATTTTATAATAGCTCCATTGTCCTCTTTTTTCTTCTGTGATTATCTCTAAATCTTTCATCTTTCTCAAATGCTGGCTTACTGCTGGTTGACTAATTCTTAGTGTTTCAACTATATCGCAGACACACAGTTCGCTATTCTTGAGTTTAAATAAAATAATTAATCTAGTTCTATCACTTAAAATTTTTAAAGTGGCCTCAAGTTTATTAAGACTTATCGGATTGTTCATAACAACACCTCGTAATAATATAACGATATAATTATATAATTATATAAATATGATTATATAGTACAAATAAAATATGGATAAGTCAATAAATTGCACTTTTTTATGCAAACTTTTTAACAAATATTAAAAAGTTTTTTTAAAAAAATTTTTTAACTTATTTGAAGCTAGATTCCATGCTGTTTTTGAAAGTTAAAATAATGTAAAATAATAACACTAATTACTTTTTTATAAAAAAATGTGTTGCGTTGCCAAAATATACACTGTATAATCTGTGTGAATACTCTAGATATGTTACATAAATTCAATATAATGGAATAATATGTGGCTATATGTAGGGTGTTTTATTGTAAATAGGAAATTTAAGGAGGTTTTAAGAGAATGTGTAACACAAAAAATGACATGCAGAAACTAAAGGTGCTACTTGTATCAAATTTCGAGGGAGGATATCAGCCAATAAGTATTGCTACAGCTTATTCAGCACTGATTGAAAATGGGTTTAGCACCACAATTCTTGATACTTATGTAGACGGAATTAAAGAAGATTTACTAGGAGATGCTGATTTAGTAGCTATTTCTATACCACTATTTGATGCGTTATTTTCAGGTATAGAGATTGCTAAAACTGTAAAGAAGTTAAATAAAAATGCACATGTTACTTTCTTTGGTCAGTATGCTTCAATAAATGCTAATAGACTTTCACCAAAGTATAGTGACAGTTGTATAGTTGGTCAGTGGGAAGATACTCTAGTAGATTTGGCTAAGAAATTAGAACAAAATGAAAGTGATTTGTTATCTACAGTATTATCCAAGCCTCAAACAGGGTGTTGTAGTGAAAAAAAGGACGAGAGATTCTATCTTCCTGACAGAAGGATGTTACCGCCATTATATAAATATCCACAAGAACAGATTGATAAGTTGTGTGGTAGTAAGCAGATAATAGGAGGAACTGAAATTACCCGTGGATGCCATCATAAATGTCTGTATTGCTCAGTATATGCATCATACGAAGGAAAGGTTCATGTAATTCCAGAAGAAGTAGTAATTTCAGATGTAAGAAACCTTGTTGAACAAGGAATGACTCATTTAACTTTTATGGATGCAGATTTCTTTAATTCAAAATATCATGGAATAAATATAATACGAAAACTTCATAGTGAGTTTCCTAAACTTACATACGATTTTACAACAAGAGTAGATCACATTAATGAGCACAAAGAAATTATTGCCGAGATGGCCAATTTAGGAGTTAAGTTTATTACAACAGCCGTTGAATTCCCTTGCGAAGAAGTAGTAGATGAAATATCAAAGGAAATTACATTAGAAGATATAGAAGAAGCATTAAAGTTTTTACAAGAAACTAGTATAAAGATAAACCCTACTTTTATCATGTTTAATCCATGGATTAAATTAGAGAATTTAATAGATTTTAAGGCTTTTGTAAGTAAAAATAACTTGGACGATATAATTGATCCAATACAATATGAAACAAGACTCCATATATATAAAGGTTCACCGCTGCTAAGGCAGAAATCAATCCAGGATCTTGATTTAGTTGAACATGAGTTTAATTATGAATGGAAGCATCCAGATCCACGAGTTGATGAAGTTTATAATAGAATGGTTACTCCAGTAGAGGAAGGTATATTCAAAAGATGTTGTTTAAAGTGTTAATGCTAATAGAACAACAGAAATTTATGCTTTGATTTGTATAAAAATTACTTGCTTATATAGAATACTTACTAAATTTTACGGAATTGCTATGTAGAAATTTAGTTACAGTTAGCAATATAGATGTAACAAAAGTATCGAGCATATTAGTTATGAATGATGCTCACTAGAATATCATGTATTAATGATTAGATATAAAACTTGGAGGCGTAAGTATGTTAAAAAATTCTAAAGTAAGAAACCTAGAAAACACTATACTTAGTGTAGTAGCTAAGAGTAATTCTGAACTTGATTTAAGTTCAATTAGCATGAAATCGGACAACTCTACAAATATAATTAAAAGATCAGTAAATGAAGCAAAAAAGTTAGTTCTTTTGTGTTGTGATACTCCAGAAGAACTACTTGATAATGCAAATTTAGAAAATCAAATTAAAATAGTTACTAAGAATAATGATATTAGTAAGAGGTTATCAGATGCTGATAATACTAAGCTTGAAGTTTTACTCACTGAAAATTATGATTTAAAAACCAATCCAAGCTTAATCAGCAACTATCTAAAAGAGAATCCAACCATAGATTTGTCAGCATATAGAACATTACAATCAATCATTGAAGAACAAAGAAAGACTACTCCCTTAATATCTGATAGCTCAATAGATACAGTGATTGTAGATATAGATATAAATACATTGGACTCTAGCAGAGTTAACGAAGTAATCACTGAAGCATTTAGAGTACTTGAAAAGGGTGGAAAGATTTTAATAAGAATGATAATTGCAGATGAACCATGCGATCATTTATTATCAGTAAGTGTTAAGGAATACAATTTAAAAACAATTCCTTTAGAAAAGGAAATCATTAATATAATGGATCAAGCAGGATTTCATGGTATACAGTTTGAATGTAGAAGCGAGTTACCTGTTAAAGTAATTGGAGGAGTAGAGTTAAGAGAATTTGTAATCTCTGCTTACAAAGGAAAACAAGGACCATGTATTGATTGCGGACAATCAGTTATTTATCGTGGACCTTGGAAGGAAGTAGTTGATGATGATGGACATCGCTACGTACGTGGAGAACGTGTAGCTGTTTGTTCAAAAACTTATGGAGTGGTTAATAGAAATCCTTATAAAGATCAATTTATCTATGTACCATGCTATGTGGAAATTCCAGAAGAGTCTGCCCAACTTTTTGACTGCAATACTCCAAAAATTAGAGATATTCATGTTACTAAGGGCTTAGTAGGTGTAACTGAATCAAAAGAAGAGATAGCTTGTTTAACATCTTGTGATTGTGGCTGTGATTGCTAAAACTAATATAATAAAAGTAAAGAGGCGGATTATATGTATAAAAAATATATTTCAGAATTTATAGGCACCTTCTTTCTATTGTTTATAGGTACAGGTGCAATCATGGTGAATACAATCAATATTTCTATAGAATTTATCTCCGGATGGAGGATTAAAATCCTTCTTTGAGCATAAGAATTAATTTATTAGAAATCATTTTATTATCCTCAATAGCTCTAACAATTTTTTCAACATCATAACTCACTTTTATTATTTCACTTTTAACTTCTTTATCTATAATATCTATAATTACATATGTAGCCAGTGGTTCTCCATGCTTAGGCTTACCTACTGAACCAGCATTGATGAAATGCTTTTTTTCAACCACTACGTGATAAGGTATATGAGTATGTCCACAAACTATAATATCTTCATCTATAGACTTTGCTATTTCAGTTAGTGTATCTTCACTCTCATATAAATACTCATCTATAACTCTTGGACTGCCATGAACTACAAGTACTTTAAACCCATTACACTGAATATTTATTTTTTGTGATAGGTTTTTAAGATATTTTCTGTTATCATTTGTAATAATCCAATTTGTATAAACAGCCGATGCATTTTTTTGAATCTCTTCTCCAGACATTTTATTAATTTTATCATCTTCTACAGCCTCAGAATTTGCAATATGCTTATCATGATTACCTTGTACTACTAAGATTTTGTTTTGCTTTATTGTATCAATCACTTCATTTGGAAATGGCAAATATCCAACTAAATCCCCTGTAGATACTATAAAGTCCACCTTTCTTGCTTCAATATCTTTTAAAACACTTTCGAGAGCAAATATATTGCTGTGAATATCTCCTATAACTGCAAACCTCATTAATATTTCACCTCTGTATTTCTGTATTAACATTAGAATTTACACTACAAAATAGTTCCTTATTATTTTGTAGTGTAATTATGCTCTATTTTATTAACTCAATTAGTTTTTCACCTTTTACTTCTTCTGATTTCCATTCAATAACTGCAAAATTCCCTTTAGAAATTTCATTTACTTTATTTATCCAAGTTATCTCATTGCTTGCTTTTGCCTTAAGAATCTCATTAGTAGTATTTGTTGCAAATAAGCTAGAGTTTATAACCCACCATTTACTATTAATTCCAGCTCTCTTTAAATCTTCTTCTAATCTCATGGCTTCGTGTACCGGTGTGGTTTCAGCTAAAGTTACAATAATAACTTCTGTTTCACTAGCGTTTCTAAGTTTAGGTAAAAGCTTTTTAACTGATTCTGGTACATGACCTTGTGAACGCTGTATTTCTTTGTGATAACTTTGGGTAGAATCTAGCAGCAGTAACGTATGACCTGTAGGAGCAGTATCTATAACCACTACTTCCTTCTCAGATCTTTCAACTATTTCTGCAAAAGCTCTAAATACAGCAATTTCCTGAGTACAAGGAGATCTTAAATCTTCCTCTACGTAAGCTATATCTTCTTCACTCATGGTTTCCTTTGCTTTGCTTAAAACTTCTTCTTTATAATTTTCTAGTTCTTTCTTTTCATCTACATGACTTAAAGTAATACCATAGCCACCATCTAAAACAAACTTTAAGTGTGCTGCTGGATCTGTGGTAGTTAAGTGTACCTTTTTACCTTTTTCAGCAAGACCTAAGGCAACAGCTGCTGCTATAGTAGTTTTACCAACTCCACCTTTTCCCATGGTGAAAATTACTTTTTTGTCTGTGCTATATAAATCATCAATAACAGTTTTTAGACTTAACACCTTCTCAACATTTAAAGTTTCATTATTATATTTAATGTTGTCTTCCTTTAAAAAAGTTCTTACATTTTCAAGTCCTGTTACATTGTAAGGTCTTAATGGGATTTCATAAGTTTTTAATTCTTTTATGTGTTCTGGAATATCCTTTAAAGCCTGCTGTTGTTTTATATAAATTGCATTTGAAAGGTTATCGTCATAACTTTTTAGAACACCATTAATAACTAATATTTGATTATCTACTCCTATATCTTGTAATTCCTTAGATGCTCTTTCAGCTTCTTTCAAAGGTGTATTTTCTGGTCGTGATACAAGTATTAGTGTAGTTTTCTCTTTATCTGATAAGGTTTTTACAGCATTTTTATAAACTTCTTTTTTATCTTCAAGTCCTGCCAGCTGTCCTAAACAAGATGCTCCATGAGTACTCTCACTCATAAAACTACTCCAAGCTGATGGAAGCTGCAGCATTCTTAAGGTATGTCCTGTTGGAGCAGTATCAAATATTATATGATCAAATTCCTTTTGTACTTTTTCGTCAGTTATAAAATTAGAAAACTCATTAAAAGCTGCAATTTCTACAGTACAGGAACCTGAAAGTTGTTCTTCCATATTTTTTATTACTACATCTGGAAGCTTTCCTCTATACGGACCAACAACACTTTCTTTATATTCTCTGGCAGCTTCCTCAGGATCAAAATTTGCTACTACCAGTTTTGTTACTTCCTTAATAGCAACACCTTTATTATTTAACTCTGTATTGAATACATCCTGCAGATTTGAGGCTGGATCTGTACTTATAAGCATAATTTTTTTACCTTGGTCCGCTAAGCTTACCGCAGTTGCACAGGCTGTTGATGTTTTTCCTACGCCGCCTTTACCCGTAAAAAATAGATACTTAGTCAATTCTATATTATTTAGATTAAAAGTCTTTATCATAGTTACCCCTCTTTTCTTCAGTTAACAACATCCATCCTCGCAGCCACATCCTTTAGACTTAACCTTAAACTTAATTCCAGTCTTCAAATAATCTTCTGGTATATCAAGAAACTTACAAAACTCTTCATTAGTTGGATATGACTTTGTTTTTACTACAATGTTATCAACTATAGTAACTGGCAGTATATCAACTCCATCACTGTTCAATAATTCATTTACAATTTTATTGTCAACAAAAGCCTGAGGATTACTTGTTAAATTATGTCTCTCAACTGCAATGCCTTTTTTGTTTAAGCTGTTTAACACTGTAGACACTCTCAATAATTCTGTGTCAACACTTGGGCCACATACACCTGTTGAACAACACATAGCAGGATCAAAAATAATCATTTTCTTCATAATTTATCGCTCCTTCATATAAATTAATATTTTCATTATTTATTGTCACAATCAGATTTATTTTTTCCTTTACAAATACAATCATCTGTACTAGTTACAAGAGTCATTAAGAATAGCACTAATCTATTTGAGTTATCATTATCTAAACAATAGTAACTCCATAAACCCTCTTTTCTAGATTTTACAAGACCACATTCCATTAGCACTTTCATATGATGGGATAGTGTGGGCTGTGTAAAATTAAAATCTTCTAATATTTCATAGGCACATTTCTCACCGCAGGATAATATATCAATAATTTTTAATCTACTTGGATCTGATAAAGCTTTAAATATTTTAGCATTGGTTTCATAGCTTTTGTCCATTACATCACCTCTTATATAGATAACCATCTATATTTAGTATAGATGGCTATCTATGTTTAGTCAATATTATCTGTGCATTCAAGCGAAAATAATACCATTATATATATTATCCTCTATATAACAATATTATATGTGTACAATTTATAATTGTTCTTTTGTTACCATAAAATTTATAAAACTTCTTTTTCAAAATATAAGATTCAAGATCTCCACCAGAATACTTTTGAGTACCACTAATAATAAAAGCCTTAGAAATAATCTAAGGCAGTTTTTTATTTACTTTTTTTAATTCCTTTACCTTTTCAACAGGTTCTTTTTCTACTATACTCTTTAGTTCCCTGAGTTCAGCTTTTAGTTTAGTATTTTCAGCAGAAAGTATATTCCTTCTTTCTAAAACATCTTTATATTTTTTTTCTGTCTTAGCCAGTTCTTGATTTAATGCCATTACCTGCTGCTTTATTAATTCAAACTCTATATCCCTGTTTACCATATCACTTACTTGCTTTTCTAGCTCACCCATAGAAGCCTTTAATTTATCAATGGCAGCATATGGGTCATCTTGATTAAAAACATCCATAGAGTACTTAATATAACGTTCTAATGTTTTATTATTATATAGAGTAGTACGTGAAATTTTCATAGTATCTGCGATTGAGTTAATATTAAAAGTAGTGGTCTTCAATGTTTGCAATGCTTTTTCTTTGATAGCTGTCTTATGGGTTATAATATCTTCAATTATGTAAAGATACTTTTGAACTCTTTCTGACAGTGAATCATAATTTATATCCAAGGATTTTATCTTCTCCTTTATCCTTTCATTGATGGAACTCTCTGTAGTAACTTCTCTATTTTCATTTATATTTTCAACTTCAGCCATTTTTTTGTCTCCTTATAAACGCTATCTATGTTTAATATAATTTCCAGTAATGCTGGATATTCCTCCAGGACTGCATTGGAACCTTTTCTTTCAATAACTTTTTTCAATTCATCTAATTCAGGAATCAGCTTGTCTTTAACTCTTTTTTTAAGCTTGTTTAATTCTTTTTCAGCTTGTCTTAAAAATCCATTTTCCTTGTGATATAAAAATGATTCTTCACATTCCTTCGCTATGCTATAGGAAAAATTCGCCATATAATAAAAATGAAAAACATTCGGACAAGCTCCATATGAACAGTAAAATTCATCTGTTGCATAATCAGTACTACACTCACGAATAGAAGATTTGATACACACACCGCCTGTTTTTTGTCTCACAGGAATTTTTTTTACCAGTTCTTGAACTATAGTTTTTGTATCCTTGTCAACATTATAATGGTTTTGTTCTATAAATTCTTGAATTTTTTCTGATAAATCTCCAGTGCCACCAAGCAATTTAGTTTCTCCAGTTACAACTTTTTCAAGAGTTTTATAAGCAAATTCCATATCTTCTTGTGGATTGCTAGGCGTTGTCCTAACATAATATCCTTTCATTTCTTCACTGAGATGTGCCATAAATTTCTCAATATATTGAAGAGGTACACCTGCCTTATATAATTCAGTACATACATGCACTCTGAATTGGTTGGAAGTAGGATATGTTATAGTATTTATCTGAGGATGATTGACAGACCTGTTTTGAAGCCATCCGTCCACTTTTTTATAACTTAGTTGAGGATATTTATTTTCGTCTAAATTTATAGTTTCCATATATTTATTATTATCAAGATATTTAAAAAATCTTTCTTGAAAATTATCAAAACTGGTTGAGTTAACAGGAAATTGAGATGCCTTTTTCATTCTAT
Source organism: Clostridium sp. DJ247 (assembly GCF_014231265.1). Taxonomy (NCBI): domain Bacteria; kingdom Bacillati; phylum Bacillota; class Clostridia; order Eubacteriales; family Clostridiaceae; genus Clostridium; species Clostridium sp. DJ247. Next base: position 151,720 of record NZ_JABAIW010000002.1, read on the forward strand.
CTCCACCCAAAAAAACATAAGGTAGATTTAGTTTAGTTCTTTTATCTTTATAGATTTCTACTAAAGTGTCATATCCCTTTTTGCTAAGCTTATTTATATATGTTTTAACGATACTAAAGGTGTTATTACCTTTTTCTCTTTTCCATGTCTTATATTGCAAAAAATATGCTTTATCACCATTAAATATGGTTGTCTCCTTTAACATATTTAATTCTAACCCAAGAACTTCGGAAATCCTAAGCCCAGTTTGGCTTAATATCAAATAAACACATGCTGTTGCTCTTATATAATAAGGAGCATCATTATCATCTATAATCCTTATAATAGAGCTAAGGAAATTATCATAATAATCTCGAGGTATATCTGGTGTTTTATTCTCTTCTTGTACAATTTTTAATAATTTCCTATCAATTTTCAGAGTTTCTTTCAATTCTAGGGTCATTAAATCTTTAAAGTTCACAGAATACGATTTATAAAAGCTATCAATAGATTCTTTGTAACTAGTAATAGTTAAGTAGGATTTCCCCTCTTGCTTCAGGTTGTCAATAAATTCCTTTACAATAGTAAAATCAACGTCTTCCAGATGAGAATAACCTTTTGAATTTGCAAAATTTAGAAATTTGTATATATAAGCATAGTATCTAGTTATAGTTTGGACTTTACTAATATTTTCAATGATTTTAAACAGCACATAATTTTTTGCATCATCCCTAAACTCCTCAACAACAAGTTCAAAATTAAATTTTAAAAAACCTTTTTGTATATTTTGTTGTGTATATTTGCCAAAATCCCATGTATTCTAGGAGTAAAGGATCCTACTCTTATTAAAGGGTAAGATATCAATCTCTTTTAATTGTGTAATAAAAGATTCACCAGCAGTGGTATTTACCACAAAGTCATCTGGTAAAATGCACTCTAAATCTAGGTAATTAGTAAGTTTAATATAATTTGACATCAATTTATACTCCTTTCAATATTTTCAGATTCTCCTTTTTCACACTCCTTCTTTAGAATTAATAATCTTCTTAAATACTCAAGAAGTAGTCTCTTGATGTTAACCAAATCTTCTTTGTCATGTTTTATTGTTGCTGATAAAAGTTTGTTGTCTATTGCTCGTATTTGGTCTTGAAAAAATGGAATCCTACTAACTGTTGCAATGAAGTCTTTACACATCAGGCAATCAAGATAGCTAAGCTCATGACAGGATTTAGCTCCACAGTATCCACATTGTTTGCAAACAGTGTTTTCATCAGTTGCAATTTCAGAAGCTACTTCTCTAAGAATCTGCCCCTTAATGTCAACATTTCCTATGATAATTCCATGCACAGCCTCTAATAAAGTCCTTATATCAGTATCTTCATAATTTTTATCACTTCTAGGATTATCATGACCACCTAAGACTTTTTTAGTCATATCTGACAATGCATTTTTAGTGATATGTTCTTCTACTTTAGTCATATGAGTATCTCTAAGATTACTTAAAGTATATTTTTTTAATCCTAGTTCTCTACAGCATTTTTTTAAGTATCTATTGAAATCGTCTTGTGATACGATTTTATATGCACCTTTTTTTGCTGACGGAAGTAAAAACATTTGATTTTTTAGGCTATCAACAGTACAATCCTTTCTATATTCAGAAGTCAATTTAATAACATGGTCAAGAAGCATTTTTGTCTGAATAGTTAGGGCTTGTTCCGTCAATTCTCTTTTACTGGTCTTTGTTCTAGATATAAGAACATATTGATTTTTTTTATTTGCCTCCAGTGTACAATCAATTGGTAATGCAAGGATTTGAGAACTTCTAAATTCAGTTTCTATTGTTAAACACAGAATAGCATAGTATACTTCATTTTCAATAGAGTTCTTAGCCTTCTGTTTCATAAATGCTGCTAACTTATTTACATCGTCATTAGAAAGAGCCTCAGCATTGATTGTATTGTCACCTCCATGCCTTAAATTATAAAAAACTCCAGTTTCAAATTTTGCTAATTTATTAGATGAGACATGTTTTAAAAGCCTTCTTGAAACATTAATAATAAAACGTTGTGAATTTGGTTTTAGCGATTTATTTAATATATACGTCTTATAAGCAAGCGCTTCATTTGCTACTATACCTTCACTTGAAGTCTTTTTGGCAAATATTGAAAGCTCAATTCCATGCTTTAAATCATAGATATAATTCATGAACTCAATCAAGGTACATGCATATTTTAATTTGGAATATATACTTCCAGTAGCTTTCCAAATAAAGTGTTTAGCCCAATATCTATATGTCTTCGACTTTATTTTGGTAAAGTCTACTATTTGTGATGTTGTAGTGTTTACAGCCATGTTGGTATCCTGCATATAATTATAACTCAATAGCCATTTATCTGCTTCAGGAATATCTTCAAACGGATTATAATTATAATTTTATAACCTTCCAGTAATTCTTCTGCTATTCTATTTCTTTGCAGTAATTTAATATCAACATGCGATACTTCAAATATCTTTGGGTTGTAGTTTTGTGATAAAAACATATAAAACGCAGTAATGGGAGAGATATAATGTTTGCTTTTATATTTTCCAAAATACATTATTTGAGCATAAAATGTATCAAAATTAATATCTTCTAAGGATTCTACGGTAAATTCAGATAAATAATCATCAAATTCGGTACAAATAGTCTTAAAAGTTGTACAACTTGCCCTATAACTATCCTCCTCATAGAACTTTACCCAAGCGTCAAAAACTTCTTGGCAATCTATATTCATATATTGAAGAACCATTTGTTGCCTAGAATTACTTGTATTACAAACAAAGCGTTTGATATTTTTACCACTGGTTAACTCAATATATTTACCTAGTTTGCAACTATCACTTAAAAGATAATCTTTAAAAGATAATAAATGTAATACTTCTTTATCTTTAATTAATCCCTTTGATTCAAGCAACAGCAACATTTCTGATAACCTTCTTGAAATTGCGTAACTTTTTAGATTTTTTAACGACACAATGCAAGTATGAAGATGTTTTAAGGTAATATCAGCCAGTTTAACATTTGCAAAAAACGCTTTGGCAAGAACCACGAATTCATTACAAATTCTTCTCATTGTATATAAATTATTGATTTCAGGAGATAACTTTATTTCTTCCAGTTTGTTAGATAATACTTCGTAAAGTCTTTCGTCTAAAAAGTTCTCTTTTGGAATTTTCCTGAAGAATATCATGATTCCTATTTCGCTTTCAAAGAAGTTATTGTTTAAAAAATCATCAAACCTCGTGTATTTGAAAATTCTATAAAAATCATCTACAAATGACATTCCTTCAATTCTTTTTTTGAAGAAAATAATTCTTTTGACAATAGCATCCTGTATTTTATCATTGTCAACCATAAATAATAAAAATTTATTAATTATAATGGCTTCACCTGCTTCAAAATTGGAATTAGCCATTAGCTGAATGATAAAATCACTTGAAAATTCTTCTATACGCAAAGATGCAAGATATTTTAAAATTACTGTACCAACATTCTTACACCTACTATATTTATTTCCCTTTAAACTAGACTGATATTGATCCATAAATGAACATGCTATGTTGTACATCTCTATATCAGCAAATTCTCCTTCTAAATACCTGTAATAAAAAGGTACTTCCATACTTTTACCCCTCTCGTCTTAATTCTGGAATGTCGGTATATAAATCCTCTGTAAAATTAGTTTTCATCTCAATTGCATCAGAGAGTGTTGGACGATAATATTTAGCAACAGACTGCAAAGAAGCATGTCTCATCATACCCATAAGCTGTAATTCATTTACACCCCTGCTAACATTATACATGGCGAAACCGTGCCTGAAGCGATGATTTAAGTTATGTTCCTTAACATCCCTGTCCACTTCAATATTTAAGGTTTTAAAGATTTTTCTGATTGTACCATTCCATAGTGTTTGAGATAGTGGTCTTCCTAAAGAATTGATGAAAATATAAAAATTATCTTCCTCGAATTTTTCAGGTTTCCTTACCCTGTCAGCGAGTGAGTATTTATAGTAATTAGTGCTCTTTCTTTCTCTTGCATCCAAATGTATTTCATCAATATACTCATTTATTAAGTTAAATAATTCCTTTCTTATAATGATTTGATTGTAGCCATATTCTTTTCTCTTATATTCGCTGAAATTATATTCGCTCCTATCTTTAACTTGCATCAATCTCTTAGCTTTTTGATATGGCTTATCACTTACCCTATTCCTAATATAAACAACAGGAACAATTTCAAATTTACCTGAACCCGGTGGACGTTCAACCTTTTCCATGAGAACATCATCAAAAGCCAAACCCAGGACTTCGCCCACTCGAAGTCCATTCTCAAACATCAGCCTAACTATGATTTCTTCTCTTAACCCATAATTTTGTCTTATTTCTTGAATGATCAATCTTAATTCATCCAGAGATATATAACGAGGTACCTCAAGAACCTTTTTGCCAATCTCCTCATTACTGACATATTTCTCAGCAGCAAACTGATTTTCACTGTTTGGATGAGTATAATTCCGTACTGAAGTTTTAGCAGTTAAGTAATCATTCTTTTGATTCAATGGTGGTCCATAGAATATCATATTAGGTATATGCTTAGTTTCTATAATTCTTCTCAATATCTTACCTTTACCCAATATATGTTTCTGCCCTACTATATCATCAATGTTATTTGGTCTAATTTTATCTGCTAAAGGATTCATTGATTTCCTCCTAAAAATTTTATTCGATGACTACCCGCTCTAATATTCCCATCTTATTCAAGTTTCACTTTATTTCTTATGCATAAGCTTATCAACTGCAAAATCTAAAATTCTCTCGCTAGTATTTAACATCTTCTTACTTTGTTTATATATCATATGCCCAGTTCCCTTCACTGCAGCATTTACAATATTTATTTTATATCTTTTCCTAAACTCTTCAATTTGGTTTTCTGTAGCTCCTAGTTTTTTTGCTTGGTTTACGGCTCTTTCGTAAGTCCAATTATCTTTATCCAACACATTTTCTACCCTATCTCCTATAAACTCCATTCCTATATCCAGAGTAGTTCCTATCAAATCAAAAGGAGCTTTTATCCCATTAACAACTAGAAATGTTTTCTTATGAAATTTTAAAGCTTCAGCTAAATTAAGCCAGGAATAAATGTCTTCTGGATGATTTTTTACATATTCCTTAATTTTATCTATATCAGATATACCCGCTACCAAATCATCAGCGGCTGTAACTATTGGCAATTCCTTAAATTCTTTTTGGGCCCTTTCTAATATATTTATGTTTTTGTTGTCCTTTTGTCTTTGCTCTTTAGATATTTTCACCTGTTTTTTTAACTCTAACTTAACAAACTTTCTTTTTTCACTTTCTTTTTTTTGCTCTTCTTTTATCTTTCTTCTTAGATTCTCTTTTCTTATTTTTAAATGTTCTATTTGCTCTTTATTAGATACCTGTATGGTTTTATCTATATTCCTTATATTTCTTTCAAAGTATTTACATTTTGTTGTTTCTTTTGCTGAACTAACGGCTATTTTTCCAATTTTTATTATTTTATTTATAACACTCATGGCAGTTCCCCTTAAAAATTAGATTATTACTTTTAATTATATTATTTTCAAACTAGAAAACAAATAGTATAATTTACTATATAATTAACTTTAGTCAGGATCACTCGTCTAACGGGCAGCTTGCTTTAGTTCTATAAGGGCATGTTACTGGTTATGTCTAAAGACATACTGAAAAGTCTGCCAACCGCATTATTTTTTGCCTTTATTTACTGGCTCATCCGTAAACGAGTGTTTTTGGCAAGTACAAAAGACTATTATACATGGTTATAGAGTGCTATTTACTACAGTAAACAAAATTACCCTCCCGTTAAAACGAGAGGGTAAAAAATTATTCTTCGTCTGTATAACAGTTAACTATTTCTCCATAATAAACTGTGTGATAATCATTGTCACCATAACATTTCTTATTTATTTCATCATTTAAAAACTTAGGGTTCATATTTTCTTTATATACAATTTTACATTCATAGTGCACACCACAACCTTTTATAACTGGAGTCTCTATATTCTTTCCAGCTACCAATTCTAAATTACACTCACTAATCTTATTTATATCTCTTCCTGATTTAGTTCCACAAGTAGCTAGCGCTTTTTTTAAACTATCATCCACAGGTATACTTACAGTAAATTCCCCTGCCTTTTCAATAAGATTATGTGTATATCTTGACTCTCTAACAAGCACTGTGAACACAGGCTTTTGCCATATAAATCCAATACTTCCCCAACTTATTGTCATAGTATTAGTTTCATCACCAACTTTAGTTGTTAGGAATGCTCCCTGCTTATGTAAATACTCCATGTGTTTTCCTAGATTTTCTGTAAACTCCATAATATCACTCTCCTGTTTGATTAAATTAAAATTACCGTATATCCACATAAGATTATATTATAGTACTCTAGAAAACTCAATAAAGCACTATTTGGTTAAATAGTAACCTTAATGTTACCTAATATTAATATTAATTCTAAATCCTCCATAATATTTCCCACTTATATTTTTTCATATTCCTTTTTTCTCTCCTTAAAATATACAGCCTTTAAATTACATCTATCTATTATTTCTCGTGCTAAATCAAAGTTACTACCTATAGCTGCTACTCCATGAGCATCAGAACCTATTGTTACATCTTTGCCACCTAATTCTCTGTATCTTTTATAAATGTTAATTAAGTTTTCAACCACTGTTTTATCATCTAATCTTCTAGTATTTAATTCTATACATTTATCTTTTTCTATTAAACTTTTCAGTATTTCGTCTATGTAATCCGAAAAATCTTCATAATATATTTCTGGATCAGGATATTTTCCATATCTAGCTATATAGTCTATATGTCCCATACTATCTATAAAGTCATATTGCTCCACACAATCAAGCATACACTTAAAATACTCTTCATAAGCTTCTTTCTTAGTTTTTCCTTCATAGAATTCAGTATAGTATATATCCATATTGTTTACCAAATGAATTGATCCTATAACAAAATCAAAGGGACTATTTACTGCTATATTTCTACTTTCATTAATACAATCGGCTTTCATACCTATTTCAATTCCAAGTAATAATTTATCAGTTCTATACTTTAAATATTTATCAAAATATAATTTTTCATCAAAACAAAACATATCCTTCTGTGGATAATTTAAATCCATGTGCTCTGTTATAATTAATGAAATATTTTTTGCCTCCGATGCTTTAATAGCATCCTCTATTTCCATTTTTGAATCTGTTGAAACTTTTGTATGAAGATGTGTGTCAAACATATGCTATCCCTCCAATTTACTGCTTACTTTATTATGTTTATTACATTAATTAAATATAGATACCCCAAGTCAAAATTTAACTTATACGTAGGTATATATTACCAATGTTGAAATCACATTTAAATATTTTTTTATTAGTCTTAGCGAGAATTTGAGAAAAATCCTAGAGCTTTAGACTAATTAAAAATATTTAACGTGACGAAACATGGTAATATATACGGTGGTATAAGTTAAATTTCGGACATGGCTATCTATACATGTTTTAGAATTATTTTATTAAAATTTTACACTCTTATATAAAAAAAATAAAGGTTTATTTTAACCCATGTGAATTTTAAGTCTCTAATTTCTTTTTTGTAGTCCACCAAGATGGTTTCTTTATCAATAATGTGATCCTTTCTATGTTAATGTTGGTTATAATTCTATAAATTCCATCACCTAAAAGTATAGCAAAAATTAAATCTAAAATCACATGCTGTTTAATGAATTGTGTAGATAGAATTATTAGCATAGATGTTACAGTAATAATAGCTTTATCAGTTGAATTCTTTTCATTACAATCTCTTACTCCCTTAACTACTAGATAACAGGTTAACACATGAATACTTGGAAAACAATTGTAAGGCTTGTCAGTATTGTATATAAATCTTATCAACTCTGTAAGAAAATCATTACCATATAGCTCTGGTCGCTGTATGCCTGTTTGAAAAAAGTAAAATGACGCATAGCATATCAACATCCCTATTACAAAGCTAAATATAACTTTATAATATGTTTTTCTATAGTAAAAGCAAAAATATACTAAGGTAATAACTATAAATGGATACCATACTAAATATGGTATAGCAAATATTTTTATAAAAGGAATCTTCCTATCAATATTAGTTATTAAATAGTGAACTCCTCTTAAAGAGTTATTTAGATACATGTATAATATATTTACTAAAGGTATTATGAACATTAGTCCTAAAGACTTTATATTTTTTTTTATCATCTTCATAAGTTATCACCTCTGAATTAAACATTTTATCTTTATTCAATTCTCTCACTGTAATATTTTATCGAAATTTGTCGAACATTATTCCTATTATTATGATATTGATATTTCTATTTATGTTTTAACAAATTTTACTTCTAGTCAAACTTTTAACCATATTCTTCAGTAAATTCATTAATATATAAAATTATCAAATTAAACCATTTAGTTAACAGTTAACATAATCCTAATATAATGTTAACAAAAGTACAATATACTAGTACCGTGGTATTTATTTACATAGTTTAAAGTTATATAAGGGGGAAAAACAATGTTAAAAAAGAAAAAATGGTTTTTAGGTGTATTATCACTAGTAATGACCACATCTTTACTTTTATCTGGCTGTGGTAGTTCCGTTGCTACAAACAGTTCTGCTAACCCAAATACTTTCACTGGTAAAAAGAATCCTAAGTATGTTTTTTTATTCATAGGTGATGGTATGGGTATATCTCAAATAAATTCAGCTGAAATTTTTCTTGGAAATCAAAAGGATCCTAAGAATCCAAACATACAAAAGTTAGCTTTCACTCAGTTTCCTGCTCAAGGTATGAATACAACATATGCTGCAGATACATTTATAACTGACTCTGCATCTGCGGGTACTGCAATAGCTACTGGACATAAAACCAATGACGGCGTAATTAATATGGATCCAGCTAAAAAAGAAAAATATACATCAATGGCTGAAATGGCAAAGAAAAAAGGAATGAAAGTAGGTATTGTATCTTCAGTTTCATTAGATCATGCTACTCCAGCAGTTTTCTATGCACATAATCCTTCAAGAAACAACTACTATGACATATCCTTAGAGCTTGGAAAAAGTAATTTTGATTATTTTGCTGGTGGAGGTCTTAAGCAGCCAACAGGCAAAACTAAAGATAAACCTGATGCATTTAAAGAAGCTGAGAAAAATGGCTATAAGATAGTTAAAGATAAAGCTTCTCTAGAAAAGTTAGACTCAAAGTCTGGAAAAGTTATAGCTATAAGCCCAAAGCTTGATGCTGACCAAGCATTACCTTATGCTATAAACAATGATAAAGATTCAATTTCTTTAGAGGATTTTACTAAAAAAGGTATAAATGTATTAGATAACGATAAAGGATTTTTCATGATGGTAGAAGGTGGAAAGGTTGACTGGGCCTGTCATGCTAATGATGCAGCTTCATCAATCCATGAAACTTTAGCATTTGATAAATCCATAAAACAAGCAGTAGACTTTTATGAAAAACATCCTGATGAAACTTTAATTGTTGTTACTGGGGACCATGAAACTGGTGGATTTACTCTTGGTTTCGCTGGTACAGGCTATAATACTTTCTTTGAAAAAATAGGAAAACAAACTATTTCCTATGATGAGTTTACTAAAAAGGTTGAAGCTTATAAAAAGGCTGGACATACTGCTGACAACGCTAAGCTTGAAGATTTATTACCTTTGGTTAAAGAAAGTTATGGACTTGAGGCAATGGATCCAGCTAAGTATAATGAACTATCTAAGATAGCTTCCGATGAAAAAAATCCTAAAGCAAAAGAAGCAGAGGAGCAAATTGGTATGGCTCTTAGTCCAAAAGATATGGATGATTTAAGAGCAGCATTAAAACAAAGTATGACTGAAAAAGCTAATAGAGCAAAAGATGAACAAGCTCAATTATTATATGGAACTTATGATCCATTTACTGTAACCTTAACACATATATTAGATCATAAAGCAGGTTTAAGCTTTACATCTTATTCCCATACAGCAGTTCCTATTCCAGTATATGTTAAAGGTATAGGTCAAGATTTATTTAACGGATATTACGACAACACCGATTTATTTAAAAAGTTAACTTCGATTATGGCAATATCCTAACAATATTGCGAAATTTTAATAATATTCAAGTAAACATCAGATGGTGGTTTTTATCCCATCTGATGTTTACTTGAATTAATAAATGTATTGATTAGATTATATATTGAAGGTAAATTTATAATTTAATCCTTTACCAGGAAAGGAGCAGCATGTTAAAAATATTAAAAAACCGTGAAAGTATATTTGTTATAATATTACTAATAATAAATGTTATTCTTATTATTATGCCCACAAGCTTTAATGATAAAAATAATCAAAGCATACGAGCTAAAGCATTAGTTATATCTGTAGATAACTCACAGCTTGAACAAAGAGGTATAGTTAAAACAGGAGTTCAGGCCGTAAAAGTAAAAATATTAAATGGTCCCTTTAAGGGTAGTGAATTTGTATCACCAAACAATTTAAGAGGGCAACTTGAACTTGATAAAATGTTTGCGGTTGGTGATAAAGCCTTTGTAGTTATAGAGCATACAGGCAATAAAATTAATTTTGTAAATATAATTGATCATTATAGAATTAACATAGAATTAGTTCTATTTTTTATATTTATAATAATGCTAATATTATTTGCTGGTTGGACTGGAGTTAAATCAGTCTTATCATTTATTTTTACAGTACTGATGATATGGAAAGTACTAATTCCTGGTTTTTTAAAAGGTTGGAATCCAATAGTAACAGCCCTTATAGTTGTTACTATATTAATTGGAGTTACTACTTTTTTAGTTGCTGGCCTGAACAAAAAAGCTGTAGTATCTTTTTTAGGTTCCATTTCTGGAGTATTATTAACTTGTATCTTTGCTCTAATTTTTGGTACTGCTTTTAAAATTCATGGTGCTGTGGTTCCCTTCTCTGAAAGTCTGCTTTACTCTGGCTATGGGAACTTGAACCTTACCAGTATATTTATTTCAGGTATTTTTATAGCTTCCTCTGGAGCAATTATGGATGTTACTATGGATATTTCAACTGCAGTTTATGAGCTTGTTATAACCAAACCTGATATAACAAGGAAATATGCTATAAAAAGTGGTTTTTCAGTGGCTAAAGCTGTAGTTGGCACAATGACAACAACTCTTCTTCTAGCTTATTCTGGTGGCTATACAGCAATGCTTATGGTTTTTATGGCACAAGGAACACCCGTAATGAATATTTTAAATCTAACATATGTATCTGCTGAAATACTTCATACCATGGTGGGTAGTTTTGGATTAGTACTAGTAGCTCCTCTAACTGCCATTCTAGCAGGTGTTATATTTACAAAACCTGAATATATAAAAAAAATTTCTGAAGAACATAAAGCCGCAGTATAATATACCACTTGCACAGGATCTTATTGATCCTGTGTATTTTAATTTACCTTAAAAATTAAAATAAGTATAATTTTATGGCCATATCACTCATATATTTTTATATAGATACTTATTAACAATCTATATAAACTTAATGTTGGATATGGGGGATACTATGGAGAAAAAAATTATTGCTTTGGGAAATATATCTATGTGCGACGATGGCATTGGGGTAAAAGTTCTAGAATTTTTAACCAGTAAACTCACATTACTTGGCTTTCATATAATAATGGGCGAAACTGATATAAACTATTGTTTAAATAAAATTGAAAATGATGATTTTATAATAATCTTAGATTCTAGTTACTATGGTATACAGCCTGGCAACGTTACAGTTACTCCTTTGAAGGAAATTGATATATGCAGTAATAATTATTTATGTACTCATGCAATAGATTTAGTAAAAGCTTTAGATTCATCTAATAAAAAAGTTCACGGTTTTATAATAAATATAGAAGCCTATGAATTTTACTTTAACTTTGACTTAAGCCCAGATTTAGAAATGAAGTTTTCTGAAATATGTAAACAATGCTTAGAACATATTACATTCATAAGTTCTTGTAAAGACGATATACGTGAACATATGATATCATAAATATATTTCCTAGTTTTAATGAGAGAGAAATAATTATCTAAGCATGCAACCTTTTTTATTCAAAACTTGAGGGACTGTAAACCGATGTCTACAGTCCCTCTAAATTTTAAATATAGATACACACAACTTAAATTTAACTTATACGCAGGAATATGCTGCCAAAACTGAAGCACATTTAAAAACTTTTTGTCAGTCTTAGTGAAGTGTTTTTAGAAAATCTTAGAACCTTATATATGTTTGAGCATAGCGAGTTTATATAAGGCTCTTAGATTTTCAAAAACACGAACTTTAGACTGACTAAAAGTTTTTAACGTGCCGAAGTTTGGCAGCATATTCAGGA